>DATLVW010000941.1:0-6752 GCA_035577085.1 Thermoanaerobaculia bacterium | reverse complement strand
TCACCACAGAGACACAGAGGACACAGAGGACGGGCTTCAGCTCTGTGTCCCCTGTGTCTCTGTGATGATTCTTCTAGCTCTCCACAAGAGCACGCAACTGCCTGCTTGCGACCGTCAGCATCGCCAGATCGACGGTTTGCGCGGCGCGGAAGTCGGTCATCATCTGGTCGATGCGCTCGACGACGCGCGGGCGGGCGGTCAGCCATCCGTCGAGGGGCTCTCCGGCGCCGTTCGATTCGCCGAGGACTCTCGACGCGATGACGCTTTGGTAGTTGAAGAGATCATCGACCGCCGCTGCCACTGCTGCTTTCTGCCACGGCGTTTCCGCGGCAATCGACGCGCCGGCGGAGCGGAGGCGCTCCAGTCCGAAACGTGCACCGACGCTGAAGTAGACCTTGGCGACATCCTGAACGGGGCGACCGGTGCGCGAGAGGCGGACGATGTCGAGGGCGGCTCCCATCACGCCGAGGCTGGCGATGCGGTAGGCGACGCGCTCGGGAACGCCGTCCATCTCCAGCTCGCCCTGCCGTGCTTTGAGTGAGCCGAGGAGCGCGGCGGGAAGGATGTCGTGCAACCGATCGGCGATTGCGGCGATGGCGGGACGAAATTCGGCAACGTACTTTGCGGTGTCGAGCCGGTCGTAGTCGCTGATGAGAAGCCAGCCGATGGCGCGCTCGAGCAGGCGTCCTACTTCCGTCAGCATCTCGATCTGCACGCGTGCCGGCAGGATGTTATCCTGCGCTTCGATCTCGGACCAGAGCGAGCGGAGATCGAACGATTCGCGGATGATCGTGAACGCGCGCGCCACGTCCGCCGTCGGCTTCCCCGTCTCCTCGGTCATCTGCCAAACGAACGTCGGGCGGATGCGGTTGATGATGTTGTTGGTGACGTAGGTGCCGATGATCTCGCGGCGCAGACGGTGGCGCTCGATGGCGGCGCGGTATTGCTGGCGCAACGGTTTCGGGAAATACAACACGAGGTCTTCGACGAGGAGCGGATCATCCGGCAGATCGCTGGCGAGCAGATCGGAGAAGAGGCCGATCTTGCTGTAGGCCATGAGAACGGACAGCTCGGGACGCGTGAGGCCGATGTGGGCGGTGTGCCGCTGCGCGATGGTCTCGTCGTCGGGCAGCCCTTCGAGCGCGCGATCGAGGCGGCCGGCGCGTTCGAGTGCGCGCATGAAGCGGGCCTGCTCGTCGAGCACAGACTCGCCGAGGGCCTGCGTCAGCGAGATGGCCTGGGTCTGCTCGTAGTTGTCGCAGAGGACGAGTTGCCCGACTTCGTCCGTCATCGACGCGAGTTGTTTGTTGCGCTCTTCGATGCCGGCCAGCTCGCCCTGCTCGATGGCGTCGTAAAGAAGGATCTTGATGTTGACCTCGTGGTCCGAGGTGTCGACGCCGGCGGAGTTGTCGATGGCGTCGGTGTTGATGTGACCTTCGCGCAGCGCGTACTCGATGCGGCCGCTCTGCGTGAAGCCGAGGTTTGCGCCCTCGCCGACGACGCGTACGCGAAGCTCGCTGGCATCGACGCGGAGTGCGTCGTTCGCGCGGTCGCGCGCGGCGGCATGATCTTCGTCGCTCGACTTGACGTAAGTTCCGATGCCGCCGAGCCAGAGCAGGTCGGCGCGAGCGCGGAGAATGGCCTTCATCAGTTCGGCCGGAGCGAGCGTCTTCCTTTCGAGATCGAGAGCACGCATCACTTCTTCGGAAACGGTCACGACCTTCGCGCTTCGTTCGAGTACGGCGCCCCCTTTGGACAGCAATTCGGGCTTGTAGCCGTTCCACCCGAGGCGTTCGTCAAACATCCGCTGACGCTCGGCAAGACTCGTGACCGGATCGGGATTCGGGTCGAGAAAGATATGCACGTGATTGAACGCCGCAATGAGCTTGGTGTGCGGCGAAAGGAGCATTGCGTTTCCGAAGACGTCGCCGGACATGTCGCCGACACCGACCGCGGTGAAGTCCTCGCGCTGAATGTTGGTCCCCAACTCGCGGAAGTGGCGCTTGACCGCCTCCCATCCACCGCGCGCGGTGATGCCCATTGCCTTGTGGTCGTAGCCGGCGCTGCCGCCCGAGGCGTAGGCGTCGCCGAGCCAGAAGCCGTACTCGGCGGAGATGGCGTTGGCGATGTCGGAGAACGTCGCGGTGCCCTTGTCCGCGGCGACGACGAGATACGGATCGTCGGCATCGCGGCGGACGACATCACGCGGCGGGATGACGTCGGTGCCGCGCAGGTTGTCGGTGATGTCGAGCATGCCGCGCAGGAGCGTCTGGTACGCGGCCACGCCCTCCTTTTGGAATGTGGCGCGGTCGGCTGAAGGATTCTTGACGACGAAACCGCCTTTCGATCCCATCGGCACGATGACGACGTTCTTCACGTTCTGCGCTTTCATGAGGCCGAGGATCTCGGTGCGGAAATCTTCGCGGCGGTCCGACCAGCGGATGCCGCCGCGCGCAACCTTGCCGGCGCGAAGATGGATGCCTTCCATCGTCGGCGAGTAGACGGAGATCTCGAACATCGGACGCGGCAGCGGCAGCTCGCGGATCGACTGCGAGTCGAGCTTGAACGAGAGGTACGCCTTGCGATTGCCACTCGCATCGCGCTGGTAGTAATTCGTTCGCAACGTGGCCTCGATGAGCGTGAGGTAAAGCCGCAGGATGCGGTCCTCATCGGGGTTCTTCACTTTGTCGAGCGCGTCTTCGACCAGCGTACGGATTCCGCCGGCGGCCATGTGCCGTCCGGTCACGCCGGGCGAGGCCATGCTCGCGCCACGCAGGGTTGCCGCGCCAAGCGAGGGATCGAAGTGTGTCTGGAAGAGCTGAATGAGGAGTCGGGCCACGGCGGCGTGCGTGGCGAGCGTCTGCTGAATCAGCGGCTCGCTGACGTTGACGCCGATCTGCCGCATGTACCTCGCGTAGGCCCGCAGGACGACGATTTCGTGCCATTCGAGCTCGGCGGCGAGGACGAGTCGATTGAATCCGTCGCTCTCGGCTTCGCGGCTCCAGACGCGCACGAACGCTTCCTGAAACTTCTCCTTGATCGGCGTGAGGTCGTCCTGCATCCCCTCGGCGTCGAGATTGAAGTCGCGAATCCGCACAAGCGACGCTGCGCCCGCGGGATGCACTTCGTAAGGCTCTTCGGCGAGGACCTTGAGGCCCATGTTCTCGAGCCGCGGCATGATCTCGGATAGCGGCACCGGCGGACCTGAGTGCAGGATCTTGCAGTGGAACTGGCGCTCACCGCCGCGATGACGGTAGAGATCGACGACGAGCTTGCCGGTGGCCAGCACTTCTTCCACGTGCTGGATGTCGTACATCGCCTCGCCGGCCCGGAAGCGCTCCATGTATGCCGCGGAGAAGGCTTTCTTGTAGCGGCGCTGCAGCTCGATGCCCTGCTCCTCACCGTGATTGACACAGAGCGCGTCGAGCAGACGGTCGGCCCAGGTGCGCGCGGCGTCGGAGAGGATGGCCTCGATCCGCTTCTCATCAACCTCGGGGATCTGCCCCGCAGTGGTGCGGACGACGAAAAGAATCCGCGCCAGCGGCGCATCAGTGACGTGCTCGTAAATCGCGGTATCGCGTCCGCCGAAATTCTCTTCGAGGATCTGCTTCGCTTTCTCGCGGAACTCGGCCGTGTTCTGGTCGCGCGGAACGTAGACGTAGCAGGAGATGAAGCGCTCGAAGACGTCTTTGCGCGTGAAGAGCGCGACGCGGTGGCGCTCCTGGAGCAAGAGGATGCCGCGCGCAATCTCGTAAAGCTGCGCGTCGGTAATCTGAAAGAACTCGTCGCGCGGAAAGGTCTCGAGGATGTCGACGAGCGCCTTGCCGTTGTGACTGTGCGGATCGAGTCCGGCCTGCTCGATCGTGCGCATCGCCTTGAGGCGCAGCATAGGAATCTCGCGCACGCTGCGGCTGTACGCGGCAGAGGTGAAGAGCCCGAGGAAGCGGTCCTCGCCGATCAGATCGCCCTTGTCGTTGTAACGTTTGATCCCGATGCGATCGAGCGGCACGGGGCGATGCACGGTGCTGCGGCTGTTGGCCTTCGTGATGATGAGGAGGTCTTTCGCGCGCGCGTAGTCGCTGAATTCGGTGGTGAGCGGTGCAGTTCCGCGCGCCGCAGACTCGGCGCGGACGTCGCGAAGGATGCCGAGGCCGGTGCCGGGGACGACGGGCAGATAGTCCTTCCCGTTGCGGGTCTCGAATCCGTAGCGGCGGTAGCCGAGGAGGATGAAGTTGCCCTTATCGAGCCACTCGAGGAAGGCGCGCGCCTCGCTGACTTCTTCTTCCGGCATCGGCAGTTTCGCGGGATCGAGCTCGGCGACATCCGCCTTGAGCTGCTTTTGCATCGCCTGCCAGTCGGTAACGGCGGCGCGCACATCGTGAAGCACCCGCTCGATCGCGGCGCGCATCGACTCGAGCTCGGCGGCGTCGGTCTCCTGATCCATCTCCACGTGCATGTACGACTCGACCATGGCGTCTTTGGGCGCGTCATGCGTCGACGTGAGCTCGACGCGGCGGCCGGCGGAGTCGCGGCGAACGCGCACGACGGGATGAAGCAGCAGATGGATGTTGCGGCCGAGCCGGTTGATCTCGGCGCTGACCGAGTCGACGAGGAAGGGCATGTCGTCATTTACGACTTCGATGACCGTGTGCTCACTCCCCCATCCGTTGGTTTCCGTAGTCGGATTGAACAGCCGTATCTTGGGCGATCCCACTTCGCGCTGCGAACCGAATTGCCAGAGGGAGAGCGCCCCGCCGAGAAGCGTATCGAAGGCCGTGTAGATGATGTCGTCAGGCGCGACGAGGGCAAAGTAGCGGCGCACAAATGCTTCGGCGCTCTCCGCTTCTTCCTCTTTGACGCGTTTGTGCGCTTCCGTAGCAAGCCGCTCGACAAGATCGGCTTTGCGCTGCTCTGGGGTGATGGTCATGAACGAGACTCCTGCGTGGTGACGATGCGGGGACAGATCATATGACCTGCGGGGTCCGAGGTCACGAACGCGGTCACGAGCTCACGTGACCGCGGCCACAGCCGCCCGCGCGAGACTTTCGACCGCTAGAACGCCGCCGGCTCCTGATAGGTGCCGAAGACATCGCGAAGGGCGTCGCTGATCTCGCCGACGCTGGCGTAAACGCGGACGGCGTCGATGATGAACGGCATCGTGTTTACGTTGGGATCGGCAGCGGCATTTCGGAGCGACTGGATGGCGTCCACTACTTTGGTTGCATCGCGATCGGCTCGCACGCGATTCAACCGCTCGACCTGCTCGGCAGCGACCGAATCGTCGATGTAGAGGGCGTCGTACGGCTCTTCCGTCTCCATCTTGAACGCGTTCATGCCGACGACGACCTTCTCGCCGGAGTCGACCGAGCGCTGGAACTGGTAGGCCGCATCCCAGATCTCGCGCTGCGGGAAGCCGGCCTCGATCGCCTCGACCATCCCGCCGTAAGCGTCGATCCTGGCGATGTAGTCGAAGCAGCCCTGCTCCATCCGGTTCGTCAATTCCTCGACGAAGAACGAGCCGCCGAGGGGATCGACGGAGTTGATGACGCCGGATTCGTGCGCGATGATCTGCTGCGTGCGCAGCGCAATGCGCGCTGCCTGTTCCGTCGGCAGCGCCAGCGTCTCATCGAGCGAGTTCGTGTGCAGCGACTGCGTACCGCCGAAGACCGCCGCCAGCGCCTGGATGGCGACGCGGACGATGTTGTTGTACGGCTGCTGCGCGGTCAGCGAACAGCCTGCGGTCTGGGTGTGGAAACGAAGCTGCCACGAGCGCGGGTCCTTCGCGCCGTAGCGGTCGCGCATGACTTTGGCCCACACGCGGCGCGCCGCGCGGAACTTCGCAACTTCCTCGAACAGGTCGTTGTGCGAGTTGAAGAAGAAGGAGAGACGCGGCGCGAAATCGTCGATATCGAGTCCGGCTTTGACGCCGTACTCGACGTACTCCATCCCGTCGCGGAGCGTGAATGCCAGCTCCTGAAGCGCGGTCGAGCCGGCTTCGCGGATGTGATAGCCGCTGATCGAGATCGGGTTGTACTTCGGAATGTTCTCGGCGCAGAAGCGGAACGTATCGGTGATCAGCCGCATGGAAGGCCGCGGCGGGAAGATGTACTCCTTCTGGGCGATGTACTCCTTGAGGATGTCGTTCTGCAGCGTGCCGGAGATCTTCTTCCAGTCCGCTCCCTGCTTTTCGGCAACGACCAGATACATGGCCAGGGCGATGGGGCCGGTGGAGTTGATCGTCATCGAGACGGTGACGTCCTCGAGGTTGATGCCGTCGAAGAGGGTCTCCATGTCGGCCAGCGTGTCGATGGCTACGCCGCACTTGCCGACCTCGCCAGCGCTGAAGTGATGATCGGAGTCGTAGCCGTAAAGCGTCGGCAGATGGAACGCCGTGGAGAGGCCGGTCTGTCCCTGCGAGAGCAGGTACTTGAATCGCTCGTTGGTATGCGTGGCGCTGCCGAAACCGGCGAACTGCCGCATCGTCCAGAGCCTGCCGCGGTATCCGCCCGGGTGGATGCCGCGTGTGTAGGGAAACTCGCCGGGGAAGGCGATGTCGCGCTCGAAGTCGAGGCCAGCGACATCGTTGGGCGTGGCCAGCGGATTGACCTCCATCGCGCTGACGGTGGTGAAGTCTTTCTTCCAGGGAGCTTTCTTCGCCGTGAGCGGCGCGAAGGTGTCGCGGCGCCAGCTTGCTTCTTCTTTGCGAATCGCGCTCAACGCCTCTGCGGAGAAGAGCGGGAGCTGTTCGTTTG
>DATLVW010000940.1:0-5150 GCA_035577085.1 Thermoanaerobaculia bacterium | reverse complement strand
CGATGTCCTCACGTATCTCGCCGCTGCGCTCGGCATCGATCGCTACGCCGGCGTCGTGACGATGCCTGAGGACCGCAGCTACTACTTCCCGCAGACCGCGGCCAAAGAGACGCCGCCGTATCGTGCCGCGGCGTTTCTCATCAAGTTCGGCTTCCTACCTGCGCAGGCGATCGACCGTGCAGATATGAACGCGGCGATGCCGCGCGATGAGCTATATGGCCTGCTCGGCTCGTGGCTTCGCAAACATGCGGCAGTCAGCGAAGCAACCGGCAAGATCGTCAGCGTGTCGGCGCGCAACGTGACGATGAAGATCGACGGCAAACAGACGCACTTTCTCTTGCCGGCCAACGTTCTCGTCTTTCGCAAGTTCGGCGATCGCTATCAGGAGTACCGAAACGCGCCGGTAACGATCGGGGACCGTGCCACGATCGATTCCGACGTTCGCAAGATGCCGGTGGCGCTGATCATCAACGCCTATCTCGATGGAGCGTCATTCGACCGAAGCTCGAGCTTCGCCAGTTGGACGCGCAGTTTCCGCGCGGACGATCTCGTCGTCTCGATCAACAAGCGCAATCCGATCACGAAACTGCAGGGTATCCGCCCGCTGACGGTCGACGCATCGGAGCGCATCGCCGAGCTCGAAGTGACGGCGGAAAACGGGCGCACGTTCGTGTTGCGCGGTCTGCCGATTCGCTGGTCGCTCAACGTGCCCGACAACCTGTTCGTCTACGAGAAGACCCAGGATCCCGACGGCATGGACCGCTACACGTTCTACGGCAAGGGATGGGGCCACGGCGTCGGCTTCTGCCAGGTCGGCGCGTATGGAATGGCGATGAAGGGATGGACCGCCCAGCAGATCCTGACGCACTACTACACCGGCATCGAGATTCAGCCGATGAAGTAGGGGTCACGGCTCCGAGCCCAACACCAGCACCGCCAGCGCCACCGCCGCGCGGCGATCGAGTGTCAGCGCGGGATGCAGATCGAGCACGTCGGCGCGGCCGAGCGCATCGGTCCGGCGGATGATCCATCCGGCTTCATCGCCATCCCAAATCAGGCGGAGGTTCGACTGGTAAGCGCGGGCGAACTTGCCGAAGAGTTTGCGGATGATGGCGCGGGTGAGCGACTCCTCGACCGCTTCGCCGCGCGAGGTCTCGCCGGCCATCTTCCAGCGGTTGCGGCCGAAACGGGCGAGAAACGATTTATGAATGCGCACGATCGGCTTGCCATCCGGAGCGGAGACGATCCAGGTTGTCGTCGGGAAGCTGACGCCCGGCTGCTGTGCGATCGTGATCACCGGAGTCGCTCCCTCGAAGATCGTTGCGTTCGTCGCCGGAATGAGCATGACGATCATTGCGGCAAAGGCGGCGCTGAGGATCATGGCGGCGATGGCTGGCAGCGGCCGCCGTTCCAGCAACAGGAACAGCACGCCGGCGGCTCCGGCGACGAGCACGACTGCCGACATCAGCGCGGCGATGATGCCGACGACGCTGGCAAAGCTTCGGTACGACAGAAGGGCATCTCCGTCTTCTCCGCGGATGTACGCCGTCTCGCCCGCGCGGATGCCGCTCATGAACTGGTAGCGCGAACGAGTGAACACAGCCGCGGGCGGTGGCGTGGCAGGGGGAGTGGGCGGTGCGGGTTTGGCTGGCGGAGGCGGCGGAAGATCAAGAAGAGGCTCGGTCGGCGGATCGGCCGTCGTTACCGTCGCATCGTCATCCTCTACTCCGCTTTTTTTTTTAGATCTTCCTCGGAGAGTAGCTCATGCGGTTGGGTGGAGAGGCTGTAACGGTCGAGTTGTGATGTCTGCATCGACTCGATCGCGGCGAAGGGGCCCTGGCTGCCGGTAGGAATGGGCAGCGGCTGTTCGAACGGCTCCGCGGCAGGCATCCCGTCGCTCTCGGTAGGCAGCTCTTCCGAGAAGCGTCCGTACGTATTGCCCATGCGAACCTTCGCGGCGTGGGTCAGAGGGGCGACGCGGACGCGTTTGCTGTTGATGTAGGTGCCGTTGGCGCTGGAAAGGTCGTGGACGACGAAGAATCCGCGCTCGAAGATGATCTCGGCGTGATGCCGTGAGACTTTCGGGTCGCGGAGGATGATGTCGTTGCCGGGATCGCGTCCGACCGTGAACGGCCGGTGCGTCTGCAAGCGATAACTCTTCTCAGTGCCGTCGAGCCCGACGAAAAAGAGCTTGGCCATGGATGGAACGAATTGTAGCCGATTGCCGCAAGGTGCCCCTACATGGCCACGACCGGCCGCTCGATCTCGGCGACAAGCTCGTCGATCGAGACCGGTTTCGTGAGCCAGCTTCGGATGCGTGGATCGCGCTGGTCGGGCTCTGGCTGCCCGCTGATCACGATGACAGGCATCCCGTTACCGTTGGGTACGCCGATCCGGCGCAGCACTTCGTCACCGTCCATGAGGGGCATGAGCCAGTCGAGGAGCAGGATGTCCGGCTTCTCGACCATGATCCGTTCGACCGCTTCGGCACCATTCGCGGCAAGCTTTACCTCGAAGCCACGCTGGTTGAGGCCGATTGCATAGAGTCTCCGGACGTCAGAGTTGTCCTCTACGATGAGCACCTTGGCTTTTGAGGGCATGTTGGCAGCTCTGCAGGTTTCGTGCGCATGTAGAATCCCGGTCATGCGTGCCGGATGGAACGAATACTTCATGGGAATCGCGCACCAGGCAGCCACGCGCTCGACCTGTCCGCGCAAACGGGTCGGGGCGGTAATCGTGCGTGATCGTACAGTGCTTTCGACCGGTTACAACGGCTCGCTGCGAGGTTTGCCGCACTGTGACGACGCCGGCTGCGTGATGGAGGATGGGCACTGCGTCACGACTGTGCATGCTGAGGCCAATGCGATCCTGCAGGCGGCCAAGAATGGCATCGCGATCGACGGCGCCGAGCTGTACACCACGGCATCGCCCTGCTGGAACTGCTTCAAGCTCATCGCCAACGCCGGAATCCGCAAAATTTACTTCGGTGAGTTTTACCGGGACGAGCGCTCGCGGGAAGTGGCAAAGGAGACGGGGATCGAGTTGATCGATCTGGGGGCGGAACCGGGGAGTCGGGAGTCGGAGGTCGGAGCGTCGTGATTCCGATCCACTCCGCATCGGCTCCCAACGGTTCGTTCCCCAATTTTGCGTCTGCTACTTGCCCAAAATCTCTCCGATCCCCGACACCCGACACGCGACCCCCGCACACATGCTGATCCTCGCCGCGGATACGTCGCTCTCGATTCTCTCTGCCGCGCTGCTGCTCGATGACGCGCTGATCGGCGCGGTTGCGTTGGAGGGAAAGCACTCGCGGAACGAGAAGCTGCTTCCGGCCATCGATTGGCTGCTGACCGAGGCGTCGATCGAGCGTTCGGCGATCGATCTGTTCGCGGTCACTCGGGGGCCGGGCTCGTTCACCGGCGTTCGCATCGGCCTGGCCACGATGCAAGGTCTCGCGCTCGCACTCGGCAAGCCGGTCTGCGCGATGTCGACGCACGAGGTGATCGCTCCCGAGCGGGGACGTGCGGCGATCGTCGACGATGCGGGGCGGGGCGAGTTTTACGTTTCGGTGTTCGAGGATGGGCAGGAGGTTGTCGCGCCGCATCTGGCGGGGCGCGACGAAGTCGAATCACTCGAAGATGTCACGCGCGTTCCCGATTTCGTCCAGCGTAGCAACGTTGCCCTCGCTTGCGCGCGCCGCGCCCAAGCGATCGCGTTGCGCGGCGACGGCGAGCGCTATCGCGACGTCACGCCGATCTACGTCCGGCTGGCCGAGGCCGAAGTGAAACTGCAACAGAAGCGATGACCACCGAGGGGATCATCATCGAGCGCGCCGCAATGGGCGACATTGCTGCCGTGCATGCGCTGGAGCAACGCTGCTTCCCGGCTACGTGGCGCCGCGAGTTCTTCGAGAGTGAGGTCATCACGCCGGGCCGCTTCAATCTCGTGGCCCGCCGCGATGGCGTGATCATCGCCTACCTTTTCGCGGCATGGATCGTCGACGAGATGCACATCAACAAGATCGCTGTCGATGCCGGAGCGCGGCGCCAGGGGATCGCTCTGGCATTGATGGAGCGCTGTACAGCCTTCGCCGTCGAACAGGGCGTGACGTCGATCTGGCTCGAGGTCCGTCAGTCGAATGAGGAGGCGCAGCAGTTCTACCACCTGCTCCATTTCGAGCCGGAGTACATCCGCAAGGGCTATTACCCGGACGGCGAGGCGGCTGTGGTGATGACGAGAGACCTGTGATTCTCAGTCCGTTCGCGCCTTCGTGATCCACCGTACCCGATACCTCGGCGCCGGCCGCATTTTCGCGACGAGCGCGTCGGCCACTTCGATCTCGCCGATGACGGCTGAGGTTTGACGCGGCATTGCGGCGATGAGCGCGGCTTCCTTCTCCTCATCGCCGCCTCCGCCCGGGCGGATAGAGAACGCCAGCGGATCGGGAGTCACCCAACGCCCTTCCAGCGATGCGATCGCTTCGAGCAGCGACAGCGGCTCGGCGATCAGCTCACCTTCTTTACTGCGCGTGAATCCTTCGACGAGGAGCGGTTCGCTGGGGACGCGCACGACAATGCGCGCCGGCAGCGGGTTGAAGACCATCTCGGCTTCAGCTTCGAGCGCGTCGGTGTCCTCATCTTTCGTCAGACCGTCGATCGCTCTTCTGACGGCCTCGACGAGATCGTGTTCTTTGTCGTCGATGAGCGGCGGTCGTGGGTCGTCTTCATCGCGAAAGAGCGTGCTGAAGATCACTCGTGCGCGTGGCGGGTTGTCGTTCATGTAGTCGTACATCGCGCGAACCGCTTCGAAGTAACGGACGGCGCGCCGGGAGTAGGCCCGCAACTTTTTCTCCGAGTCGTCGCGCTGCTGCCGCGTTGCGCGCGTGGAGTTGCCGGGATAGATGGCCAGTTCCGCCCAGCCGTCGCCGCGCGTGACGACCGCGGAGACGGCTACGTCGAAAAAGATCTTCTGCAGGTCGGCCACGTCGATGCGTGCCACGTGCTCGGCGCGGATCAGCTCACCGCGTGCGCGCTCGAAGGTGACGCGGTCCGCCTCCGGGCTGGCGTTGGCGAAGCGCAGACTCCACTCGTCGCGTCCGGCCAGGATGTCTTCACGCAACTGCGCGTCGCGCTTTTTGTCTCGGGAGTCCT
>DATLVW010000939.1:0-4739 GCA_035577085.1 Thermoanaerobaculia bacterium | reverse complement strand
GGCGGCGACGGTTCCACCGGTCACATTGAGCTGGTAGTAGCGGACCGCGGATTGTGTGGATGTCACGCTCGTCGTCGGATTGCCGGCGCCGACGGTGTGACTGTTCCAAAGCGACTCAACGCCCCCAATATTCGAATATTGGTTCTGCACCATCAGGCGCGGATAAAGTGTATCGAGGAAGTTTGCCGGAGTCGGCGCTGTCGTAACGCCTGTCGTCCGTGCAAACTGCTCCCACCAGAACGTCATCGTCGAACTGAACGGTCCCGTGACACTCGATAGCGAGGGATGACCCCAGTCGACGTGGAACTTCCAGATCTGAACCGAGTTGAGGAAGTTCCAGACCGATGCGAAGTAGTTGGGAGAGCCGACCGGCGGGGTACCGGTCTGCAGCCGCGCATTGGCAGGAAGCACCGTGAACTGGTCGGATGGAAGGTTGAACGATACTGACTGGATGTTCGCCGCGCCCGCATACATCTGTGCCTTGTTGAAGGCATAGAGACGAGAGTTCTGAAACGCTCCGGCCGCGGCGTAGTCAAACATGTTGGCCGACATGTAGAGACCGTCCGGCCAGATGCCGAGCTTCGGATAATCGCCGAGACCGCCGGTGGTGTTGATGGAGTAGTAGTTCCAGCCGCCACTGACCGGATCGCCGGTCATCGAAACGGCGAAACACTGGAACGAGCCGGGAGGATTGATGACGTTGTTCGAGCCGTCGAGCTGGAACGCGAAATCCGAAATGATCCAGCGATCCTCGAACGAGTCGTACAGGACGACCGGATCACCGAAGTTGTCGGTGTCGCAGAGATTGCCGAAGTTTCCCTGGCTCATGAACGTGTCGAACGTAAATGCGGCCATCCGGAAGCCGTCGGACTTGCGGTAAATACCGATCGAGGTGTTGATTGTCTGGATGTAGTAAGTGGGACCGGCATCACCGTTTGTGTCCGGCGGATGTCCTGCACCCCAATTGGCATTGTCGAGACCATCAAACGTCGTCAAAGGTCCGGGGGCCGGGGCATTGGCCAGGGAGCGCGGGCCGGCCATTGCCTGCACCGTGCTGTTCGATTCACCGACAGTCGGCACGCCGCCATCCATCGGCTGCGGAGTTACAGGAGGCGCTTCCCGCTCCGGCCGCTCTCTCTTCCTCGGCGGCGTTGAGGGCAGCGTGCGCAGGTCGAATACCTTGCCCGAGGCCTTCTGCAACTTCATCTCGGATGGAGGACCGACCGGGCCGGGCGTGGGTCTCGCCGCTAAAGGCGTTACGCTGCCGGTCGAAGTCGCCTGCTTCCGCTCGCGGTTATCGCGGGAGGCCGAAAGCGCAGGATCTTTCTCGACGGATAGCGGCTGGGGCAGGTTTCCGTGCAGCGCCTGCCAAAGCTTGCTCTGACAAACGACCGACGCGGGCATCGCGGTCTTCGCATGTTTCTTCGCGAACGCAAAGGCCGGATCGCTCTTCGCGGATTTTGCGCTTGCGATCTGTTCCGGTGAAGCGATTCCACGGCAGTCAGGTAGATCAGGTTTCGCGCCGCTTTGCGCATGATTCGAACCCGCGTTTGCGGTCCCGATCAGACCGATGATGATGACTGCTCCGATGACGATTCGTTTCATGGGCGATCCTCGAGAAGCGTTGGATTTAGTCCGATCCGACACAGATGGAGCGTTCTGCGGGCAATTGTTCTACGTCGTTCCGGCGTCAAAACCCCGCAGGTGGCACACGAGGGTTGTCTCCGGTCGTCACCAGAAAGATATTTCGGCAACAATGGTCGCTACGCGGACGGTTGTCAACGTGATGTTTGAGGGGAACTGAACTCGCATCCCCGTGCGCGAGGTCAGGTGGCGGATTCTCTTCCTGTCCGTCGTCGCACTCGGATCGTCTCGCCGGCGCCGATGACGAGGATGTCGTCCGCACGCCCGAACGCCGATTGCAGCGCCTCGGTTCCGTTGTTTCGCTTCTTGTCTTCTCGCTCGTCACACCGAGTCACGCGCAACATCACCGCACATCGCTGCGGCGCGACACATCTAGCCCGCAGTTCTCATACCATTGAAAAATTCGGCGCTCCCTTCCATCGAGCGCCTTCTCCCCCCGGCTTCTTCGGGGGGAGAAGGTGCCGAAGGCGGATGAGGGGGGCGAACTCTCGACAAGCGATGTTCTCTCGCGAAAGGCTGATCGACAGGTCTGGTTTCTCCCGTCATGCAAGCCTCCCCGCGCCAGGAAACACCCCCTCATCCGGCTTCGCCACCTTCTCCCCCACAAAAAAGCGTGGGGGAGAAGGCGCTCGATCGAAAACGTAGTGTGCACAACTCCAGACTGCGAGAAATGCGGGCTTGTTTGACGTGGCCGAGGTGAGAAACGGTCACGAGATCGGTAGCCGCCGCGTCCGCACTACAGAAACCTCCTGGACGCCAAGAGACCTTGGCAGCGCGCTGCAAGCTCCTACCGATCGTGTGTGAGTTTCTCCACTCTCTGCGATTGTTCCGTGCCCCCGAGCAGGTACTCACGCTTGCTTGATCGCCGCCAAAACCCGCTCCGGCGTCATCGGCAGGCGATACATCCGTACGCCGGTTGCGTCGAATACTGCATTGGCGATCACGGCGCCCATAGGAACGATGGCCGGCTCGCCGCCGCCTTGTGGCGCGAGGTCGTCATTCTTGATCAGTATCGTTTCGATGTGCGGCGCGACTGCGGCGAAACGCGGCAGCTCGTAGGTGTCGAAGTTCTTGTCGACGATGTCGCCGCCGTTGAACTTCAACTCCTCGCTCAGCACGTAGCCGAGGCCCATGTTGAGGCAGCCGGACATCTGCATCTTCGCGCCCCATGGGTTGATGACCAGCCCCATGTCCTGAGCGGCGACGATGCGCTTCACGTTGATCGCGCCCGTCTTCCGATCGACCGCCACTTCGGCGGCGATCGCGCAGTACGTGCCGACGTCGAGAGCGACGGCAATGGCGCGTCCCTGACCCGATGGCCCCGCGCCCGCTTTCCATCCGAACGCATCGGCTGCCGCCTTCAGAACGCGGCGCAGCCGTTCATCCGAGGCATTGCGGAGGCGGAATTCGAGCGGATCGATCTTCGCCGCGGCGGCCATGATGTCGATCTGCGACTCGCGGGCGAAGACATTCGGCCCAGCGCCCGGAGCGCGCCACGGCCCGGTAGCGAACGGATGGACCTTCTCGCCACCGGAACGACGGCCGAGGTATGTTTTCACGCGGACGTTCGGTACGTCGTAGAGAACCTCCGACGAGCCGCCAGCCGCGTAGACGTTGTAGTCCCACATCGTCATCTTGCCGGCGTCGTCAATGGACGAGTTGATTTTGATCACTGAGGCGGGGCCGAACGTGTCGAAGAAAAACTCCTCGGCGCGCGTCCACACCACCGCGACCGGCTTGCCGGTGATCTTCGCCAGTTGAGCAGCCTCGACGCCTTGCTCGGTGGGGCTCTTCCCGCCGAAACCGCCGCCGACAAACGGCGTGATGACGCGCACGCTCTTCTCGTCGAGGCCGAGGACGTTCGCGATACGTGAGCGCGCGCCGAACGGGCTCTGCGTCGACGCCCACACCGTCATCTTCCCGTCCTTCCACTCGGCGAGCGCGGTGTGCGGCTCCATCGGGGCATGCGCGACGTAGCCGGTGCGGAATGTCGACTGGAAGACGTGGGTGCCTGCGGCGGCGGTGGTGACGTCGCCCTTCGAGGTGCCGGTCTCGCCGTCACCGCCGCTCTTCACGAAGTAGTCGGCGACCGACTCGGTGTCGAACGCGGCGGCTGGCCGATCCCACTCGGCCTTGATCAGCGCCAGCGCCTCGGCGGCGCGCTCGGGATCCGCATGCAGTGCGGCGACAAGGTCGTCGTGCTCGACGACCGTCACGCCACTCATGGCCTTCGCTTTCGAGGTGTCGAGCGACTTGCGCGTGGCCCCGTGCATCGGCGGGCGGAGAATGCGCGCGTAGAGCATGCCTGGTACGCGGATGTCGCCTGCGTACTTCGCGCGGCCGGTCACCTTCTCGTGAGCGTCCATCCGCTTCGTCGGCGTTCCGATGGCCTTGAATTGCTTGACGGTCCGCAGCACGGCCTTCTCGCCGACGAGCCGCGCGATCTCTTTTCCCTTCGCCAGCTCGCCGTACGTGACCTTCTGCGAGCCGTTCGACACCACACCGTTCTCGACGACGAGCTGCTCTTTCGGGCTCCCGAGCTTCTCTGACGCCAGCTTCATCAGCACCGCTCGCGCCTCGGCTGCCGCTGCCCGCACCGCTGGGCCGAACATCCGCGTCGACTGCGATCCCCACGTGCCGGCATCCCACGGACAGAGATCGGTGTCGCCCATGACCATGGTGATCGAATCGAGCGAGACGCCGAGCTCCTCGGCCGCCATTTGCGCCAGCGACGTGTGTACGCCCTGACCCATCTCGATTTTTCCGGAGAAGAGGGTCACGCCTCCGTTCTCATCGATCCGCAGATAGGCGTTGAGATCCTCGGGATAGCCGCGCCGCTGCGCGAACAAATCGGCCGGCTTCGACGTCATCAACACGACGATGCCGCCGCCGAGGAGCTTGCAGAAAAGGCGGCGGTCGATGCCGGTAGCGATTCCTGGCGAAGACGATTCGGCCGGAGAAGATTCTGCCGGAGGGAGGGGCCAGGGCTGCGTCGTCATCGGGCACCTCCTGCCTTCGACGCGTCTTCGATCGCGGCGATGATTCCCTGATGCGCGCCGCAGCGGCAGAGGTTCCCGTTCATCTCATCGACGATG
>DATLVW010000938.1:0-9522 GCA_035577085.1 Thermoanaerobaculia bacterium | reverse complement strand
GCGAACCCGAGGTCGAAACTCTGCACGACGTTGCGATGGCGGATGCGGCGCGCCAGCTTCAACTCGGTCTTGAATCGATCGTACGCGTCGGGGTCCTCGTGGATCGGCAGCGAGAGCACCTTCAGCGCCACGACCTCGTCGATCGACTCATCGATCGCGCAGCAGACGTAGCCCATCGCGCCCGACCCAAGGAAGCGTTGGATGCGATAGCGCCGCGCGAAGACCGTGCCCGGCGCGAGCATCGTCTCCACCGCGAGTGTGTTCAGACGCGTCGAGTGCTCGCGCCGTACCGACTTGATCAACGTCCCCTGCCCCATCGACTCCTCGGGCGCGACGAATGTCGGGTACGTGTCTTCGTTGGTGAGACCGTCGCTCACGAGCGTGGTCGACGTCAGACTGCCGTCGTGGCTCTGCACACCCTGCAAGTGCGCAGGGTCGCGCCGTCCGCACTGGCTGCAGAACTGGTCGATGGGCCGCACTGCGGCGCCACAGGCATGGCACGTCAGGTCGTAACCAGGCGCGCGTTCAACTTCAGGCATCGATCTCCATCGGTACGACGACATTCGGAGCGAGCTTGGCCAACGTGGGGATGGAAGCTCGCTGCCAGGTTACGTTGCGGTCATAGCGCAACACGAGACGATAGCAATCGGGTGTCGATTTGCAGCGCGTGATCCAGCGGACGAGCGTGAGGATGCCCGAGCTGTTCATGAAGTTGAGATCCTGAACATCGAGCTCGACCACTTTCATGTTGCGGCGGCGCGCTTCTTCGTCGATCAGAGTCCAGTAAGGATTCAACGCATCGCCGGGATCGCGCATCTCCACCGCGCCGCTCATGGCGATGCGGAGCGTATCGCCGTCGAGCCGGGGGACGATCGAGAGCGATTCGACCGTGAGAGGAACGAAACCACGCTCGGCGCTCATGCTGCCTCCAGCTTGAAGATGGCGTGAATGGAGACCTCGTTGTCGTTGACGTCGAGACGCAATCGAGCGCCCGCCTCGTACAAAATCCGGATCAGTCCGAGCCGGCTCTGCCCCTCGGTCATCGCCGCCTCCTCCATTTTCTTCAGATAGACCTGCTCCGGCTGACCGGTCTGAATGAGGGCGAGCTCGCGGCGCAGCGTGTTGATGTGATGCGGCTCAGCCTTGTTCTTCACGCAGACGTCGACCTCGTTCTCGGCCTTGGCGATCGAGATTTTGAGGTAGCCCTCCTCTTCCGAGGCGTACTTGACGGCGTTTTCGAGGAGCTCGGAGGCAGCCATCGAGATCTGCTCGGCGCGTTCCTTGTCCGAGAGTCCGATCATGAAAAAGCTCGCCACGAACTTGCGCACGCAACTGATGTACGTCCATCGCGGCCCGAACCGCATCTCGACGTAGTCGGAAGATAGCCGCTCCGTGATCATTCTTCAGCTCCTTTTGACTGCCATCAGGCTGACGTCATCCTTCGGCGTCCCGGCCCACTGCCATGCCGTCGCGGCGATCGATGAGACGATCGTCTCCGCGGGCTCATCGTGAAGTCTCTTCAGTTCCGCGGTCAGCCGGTCGATGTCGTAGCACTCGCCGGCTGTGTTGCGCGATTCGGTCACTCCGTCGGTGTGAAGCAATGCCACGTCGCCCCGGCGGAGAGAGATCGACCTGTCGATCGTGTGCGACTCGACATCGGCAGAGATGCCGAGCCACAACCCCTCGGTCGGCAATCTCTCGACGCTCTTGTCCGCGGCACGATAGACGAGCAGATCGGTGTGCGCACCGGCGTAGACGATCTTGCCGTCGCCTTCGATGCGCGCCACGACCATCGTCATGAACTTCTCCTGGCCGAGTCGTGACTTGAGGTTGTAGAACATGGCGCGATTCAGAAGCGAGACGAATTTTGCGGGCGACTGGTAGTGCCCATTCTGCTCGCAAAGCATCGTGAACATCGCCTGCGCCATCATCATGATCAGGCCCGAAGTCACGCCGTGGCCGGTAACGTCGCCGACACCAATCCATGCGCCGTTGCCCGTGCAGCGGAACTCATAAAAGTCGCCGCCGACCTCTTCGGCAGGCAGCATGATCGCCGAGATGTCGTAGCCGGGCAGCTCGAACGTCCGCGGCAGGACCGACGTCTGGATGGCACGCGCCAGCGCCATCTCCTGATCGTGCTTCGCCAGGATCTCCGCGTCGCGCGCGCGGATCTCGGAGAGCATCTCGTTGAATCCGTCGATGAGGAGTCCGATCTCATCGTTCGCTTCCTTCTCGACGCGCAGGGTGTAGTCCTTCTCGCGGGAGACGCGCTTCTCTGCGCGCAGCAACCGGTGAATCGGACGCGTGATGGCGCGCTGGAAGAGCGATGCGAGAAGGAGCGCGAGGAAGGCAGCGCCGACGTAGATGCCGCCGGCGATCTGCAGCGTTCGCGTCCTTCGTATCGCCAGCTCACTCAGATCGGAACGGACGGTGACTGTCCCGACGCGTGCGCCATTAAAGAGCACTGGCCGCGTAACGCCGATGTGCTGGGCATCGATCCACTCGCCATCGCGCGGCAATGCGCCCGGCGTGTCGCCGTCTTTTGCGCGGGTGTACGTCGCGAACAGAGCGCCGTTGCTGTCGTAGATCGCGGCGCCGGTAATCTGCGGCTGCGCCCGCAGCGCCGCGAGCGATGCTTTCGCGCTCTCTTTGTCGTTGAACGCAACCGATGACGACGCGTTCTCGCCGATGATGCCGGCGAGCGTGCTGACGTCGTGCAGCACTTCGCCGCGGAACGTCGAGCCGTCGTACGCAGCCAGCGCGCCGATCGTCAGCAGCAGCGCTGCCAGACTCGTCAGCATGAAGCCGGTCATCAACTTGCTGCGAATGGAGAGATCGCGAAAACGGACCATTTGTGTGAGTGGCTAAGTCTATCGCGGGCGGGTAGGAATCAACGCTTCGACAGGGCTTCGTGCGTTCTTTACGGCGTCGGGTTTGGTGTCAGCGAAGGTTCTATCGAAGTGTCATCCGGCTTCATCCACGGTGTCATCCTGAGACTGCCGGAGCCGCCTCCATGCTCGATCAATTTGCGCGGCTCGATGAGGCGGCGTAGGACGGCGAAGGATCTCAAACTACGACGCACAAGCCACATGCCTCGCAACCGGAGATCCTTCGCCGTCCTTCGCCGCCACTTCACGCGCCGCGAAGGGATCAAGCAGCGGGGGCGGCTCCGGCAGGCTCAGGATGACACGATTGGGGAGGTCGTAAGTTATCGACCGACGCCCGCGGCCTTGATGTTCCAGATCTCGCGCGCGTACTCGCCGATCGTGCGATCCGAGGAGAACTTGCCCATTCGCGCGATGTTCAGGAGCGACTTGCGGTTCCACTGCGCGCGATCGCGCCAGGTGATATCGACTCGCTGCTGCGCCTCGATGTACGGCTCGAGGTCGGCGAGATGTACGTACTCGTCGCGGGCACTGAGCAGGTTGGCGACGATGGGGCGGAAGATGTCTTTGTCGCCGCGGGAGAAATGCCCCGAGGCAATGGAGTCGACGACGCGGCGCAGGTCGCGGCTGGAGCCGAGGTAGTGCTCGGGGTGATAGCCATCGGCAACAAGGCGCGCCACCTCATCCGCGCGAAGGCCGAAGATGAAGATGTACTCCTCGCCCACCTCGTCGCGGATCTCGATGTTCGCTCCGTCCAGCGTACCGATCGTCAGCGCGCCGTTGAGCGCGAGCTTCATGTTCCCGGTACCCGAGGCTTCTTTTCCCGCGGTCGAGATCTGCTCGCTCAGCTCCGCCGCCGGAATGATCGCCTCGGCCAACGTGACGCGGTAATCAGGAAGAAACACGACGCGCAGCCAGTCGCGCGTTCGCGGGTCGGCGTTCACAACCTCGCCGACGGAGTGAATCAGCTTGATGATCAGCTTGGCCATGAAATAGCCGGGCGCCGACTTGCCCGCGAAGAAGAACGTGCGCGGCACGAGCGGCGTTTGACGGTCTTCGGCGAGCTGCCAATAGCGGTCGACGACGTGCAGGATGTTCAGCAGTTGGCGCTTGTACTCGTGCATCCGCTTGACCTGCACATCGAACAGCGAGCTCGGATCGATGACGATGTTGGTCATCTTCTTCGTCAGGTGCGCGAGGGCGAGCTTGTTCCGGCTCTTGACCGAGTCGAGGCGGTCGAGCAGGCCGGCGTCATCGACGAATCCTTCGAGCTGCCGCAAGTCGTCTAGATTGCGGATCCAACTATCGCCGATCGCCCGCGTGATGAGCGACGCCAGCGGCCGGTTGGCGTGCAGCAGCCAGCGCCGCGGCGTAACGCCGTTCGTCTTGTTGTTGAAACGCTCGGGATAGAGCTTGTGAAACTCCGGGGCCAGCGCCGTCTTGACGAGCTCGGAGTGCAGAGCCGCAACTCCGTTGATCGAATGGCTGCCGGCCATCGCCAGGTTCCCCATCCGCACATTGCGGCGCTCGCCGTCGTCGAAAAGCGACACGCGCTGCACCATGGTCGCGTCGCCGGGAAAGCGCCGCTCCACCTCAGCCAACAGACGTCGATTGATCTCCTGCACAATCTGCAGATGACGCGGCAGCAGGCGCTCGATCAGGTCGAATGGCCACTTCTCCAGCGCCTCCGGCATCAGCGTGTGATTCGTGTATCCGCACGTCGCCACCGTGATCGACCACGCCTGCTCCCATGGCAGCCCGTAATCGTCGATGAAGAGGCGCATCAGTTCGGCGACCGTGAGCGCTGGGTGCGTGTCGTTCATCTGGATTGCCACCTTCTCCGCAAACTCATCGAAGGTGCTGTGCGTCTTCAGATAGCGCTTCACGATGTCGCGCACGGAACAGGCAACGAGAAAATACTCCTGCGTCAAGCGCAGTTCACGGCCCCGATCGACGGAATCCGAGGGATAGAGGATCTTCGAGATGGCCTCGGTGTTGATCTTGTGCTGCACCGCCGCGATGTAGTCGCCGGAGTTGAAGATGCCGATGTCGAACTCGTCGGAAGAGCGGGCAGTGTAGAGACGGAGCACGTTCACCGTCCGCCCGCCGTAGCCGACGATGGGCATGTCGTGCGGAACGCCGACGATCTCTTTGAACCCGACCCACTTCGGTTTGTAAACGCCGTCGATCGTTGTGTGCGCAATGGAGCCGTAGAGCGGAACCGTGATCGATTCGCCGGCCCGATCGATGAGCCACGGCGAGCCGTCCTGCTCGAGCCAGTGATCGGGCTTCTCATGCTGATAGCCATTCATGAACGTCTGACGGAAGAGACCGAACTCGTAGTTGATGCCGTAGCCGAAGCCGGGCATGTCGAGCGATGCTAGCGAATCGAGGAAGCACGCGGCCAGCCGCCCGAGGCCGCCGTTGCCGAGAGCAGCGTCGTGCTCGAGCTCCTGGATCTCGTCGAAGTCGACACCAAGCTCGGCGATCGTCGCCTTCGCCTCGTCGTAGAGATTCAGGTTGGTCAGGTTGTTCCCGAGGGCACGGCCCATGAGGAACTCCATCGAAAAGTAGTAGAGGCGCTTCGACTCCTGATCGCGATAGCGCCGTTCGGTATCGCGCATGGCGTCGAGCATCGGACGGCGGACCGCAATGGAAAGGGCGTGAAGCTTCTCGTGCCTCGATGCGTCCTGCCACACCTTGCCCCGCGCGAATCGAAGAAAGGTCTCGATGCCTTCGCGCAGATTGGCGGCGGCGTGGGCGGGAGCGGGTTCGGGTGGGGAGGCGACGGGATTCATAGGGACATTATTGCGCGGCCTGACGGCCGCGCGTTGTCGGTTGTCGGTTGATTGCGCTTCGCGCGTTGTCAGCTGCCGATGGTCGCTCACGTGCCATGCGAGGCCGGTTCATCCCCTGACAACGCGCGAAGCGCAATCAACCGACAACCGACAACGCGCGAAGCGCTACATCGTGTCGAACAGCTTCAAAATCCTCTTGTACTCATCCGCCCAGCTCGTCGGCTCAACGAAGCCGTGGTTCTCGACCGGGTATGGAGCCAGCTCCCAGTTCGTTTTGCGCAGTTCGATCAGGCGTTGCGCCAAGCGGACGCTGTCCTGGAAGTGCACGTTCGTGTCGACCATGCCGTGGCAGATCAACAGCTTTCCTTTGAGTCCCTGCGCGAAGTAGATCGGCGACGATTTGCGATACGCCTCGGCGTCGGTCTGCGGGAAGTTGAGGATGCCCGAGGTGTAGCCGTTGTTGTATTGGGCCCAGTCGGTGACGGGACGCAGCGCGGCGCCGGCGGCGAAGACATCCGGCGTCGTGAACATCGCCATCAGCGTGATGAAGCCGCCGTAACTGCCGCCGTAGACGCCGATTCGTTTCGGATCGACGCCGTGCTCCTTCACGAGCCAGCGCGCGGCGTCGACCTGATCGTCGAGATCCTTGCCGCCCATATGCCGGTAGATGGCCGTGCGCCAGTCGCGCCCGTAGCCGCGCGAACCGCGGTAATCGACGTCGAGCACGAGGTAGCCCTTCGTCATCAGCAAGTGATGAAACATGTACTCGTGCGAGTAGCTCGACCACCAGCGATGAACGTTCTGCAGATAGCCGGCGCCGTGCACGAAGACCACTGCTTTGCCGCCCCTCTTCCAGTTCGCCGGCTTGTAGATGCGGGCCGGTACGTTCACGCCGTCGCGCGCAGGAACGTCGACGATCGGGACGTCGAGCCATGCCTGCTTCGCGAAGTCGGGCGCAGGCGAAGTCGTGACGCGCTTCGAACCGATGTACAGCTCGGGCGGCTTGTTCGTGTACGAGTAGACGTTGGCGATGGCGCCTCCATCGCGCGAAACTTCTGCCTCGTTGTCGCCGGGCATCGACGTCAGCTTCGTCGAGGGTCCGCCAGTGACCGGCATCCGGTAGAGGTGGCGCTCGAACGGACTCCCTTCGCTGGTCGTGAGGTAGAACGACTTCTTATCGTCTGACAAACTCACGCTGTCGACTTCCCACTTGCCGCTCGTGAGCGCCTTCGCGGTGCCGCCGTCGAATCCAACTTCGTACAGATGCATGAAGCCGGTGGCCTCGGAGAGGTAGTAAATCGTGGCGTTGTCGGCCAGCCAGCCAAACGCGATGTCGAAGCGCAGCCAGGCGTCGTCGTGCATCGTAACGAGGATTCGTCCCTTCGCCGAGGCCGGATCGAAAGCCATGATCCAGGCGTCTTTGTTGTCCGACGAACGGACGACGACGAAGGCGTGCTTGCCGTCCTCAGACCAGATCGGAGCACGCAGGTTGACCTCGCGCTCCTTCGGCTGCGTGCTCTCCTTCTGCGTGTCGGCGCTCTTTTCAGTCTTCTGCTCGGACGCCTTTCCCTGATCTTCGGTCGTAGCCTTCGTAGCAGTCGTCGATTCTTTCTCGGGCGACGTCAGCGGCTTGAGTCCGTGATCGAACCACTTGACCTCGCCAGTCGTTGAACTGACCACAGCGATGCGCGACGGCGGCTGGGCATCCCCCACTTTCTCGCGTCCGGGAATCGTGTCCGTGTACACCGCCTCGGTGATGTAATTCGGCACGATCGTCTTTTTCGCTTTGTCGGACTCGTTGTTGACGACGAGGACGACGTACTTGCCGTCCGGAGTGAGCCGCGCAGTGGCGACAGTCTGTTTCTTGTCCATCTTGAACGGTTTGATGGGATGTTCGCGCTTCCGCTTGGCCTCGTCCTCTTCGCGCTTCTTGGCCTTGCGGTCGATGATGTCGAGCAGCTTGCGCTCCTCGCCTTTGATGTACTCCTGACTGGCCGTTCCCTTCTTCGCGGCGTCGTCCCACAACGTGACATTCGGCCCCTTGTCGTCGGGCGCGACAACGTTCGTGAGCTGCGTCAGCGATCCGTTCGCGAGGTCGATAGCGTAGACGTTGTTCGCCCGGACGAACGTCACGCGCGTCTCATCGAAGGTGAACTGCGGCGAGCTCTCGTTCTCGTTGGTCTGCGTCAGTGCGCGGCGCTTGTTCGTTGCCGCATCCCAGAGAAAGACGTCGCCTTCATCGGTGTAAACAGCGCGATGCTTGTCGCGCGTCCACTGCGCATTCGCCGGCGGGGCGTCCTTCTTCTCCTCATCGCTGAGTTTGCGCAGCCCGCTGCCGTCGCGGTTGACGACGTAGGTGTCGCGATCCTTTTCCAGCGTGTCGGTGTAGAGCTTCCACGAAAAGTAGACGTGCTGCCCATCCGGCGACCACCGCACCTCCTCGGGCGTCCAGCCGTAAAGCCCGGTCCCTCGCATGATGTTGTCGATCGAGAGATCGAACTGCTGCGCGGCTGCGGCGAGCGCGACGATAGCGAAAAGGAGAGCGGCGGCGATGCGTTTCATGCCGCGTATCGTACCGGAGGGAACCGTTGCTTCGGGTTCCGACTTTGATGCGTTGCTTGTGCGGGGAATCGGTCTCATTGGTATAACAGTTACGGCATGCAGCCACTATCTTCTTGACTGACCTCTGGGTAGTACTTATATTAAAAGCGTCCCCACCAGCGACACGCCTAGCAGGGTATCGGTAGGGTTCGCTGGCCCCCTCCGGGTTACGATCCGGAGGTTTTTTTTTATGCACGCAGGTCGCACAGCGTTCGTGATCGATGGCTTCAACGTCTACCACTCGCTGGTAGATGCGAGCAGAAGTCTCGGTTTACCGGACGAGAGCGGAACCAAGTGGCTAAACCTGCGTGCCTTGTGTGCGTCGTACTTGCCGGTATTCGGAGTGGATGCCAATCTGGCCGGAGTTCATTATTTCTCAGCGCTTGCCCATCATCTTCAGGCAACACATCCGGGACTCACCGCACGCCATCAACTGTACGTTCGAGTTCTGAAGGAGACGGGCGTCTCAGTTGAACTGGGTCGATTCAAAAAGAGGCCGATTACCTGCCGTGCCTGTCGAAAGACGATCAAATGTCATGAGGAGAAAGAGACAGACGTTGCCGTGGCGTCCAAGCTCTTCGAGATCCTTGCTCTTGATCTCGCCGACCGCGTTGTTCTGGTGACCGGAGACACGGATCTCGCCCCAGCCGTTCGAACCGTGAAGAAGCTCTATCCAGACAAGGAAGTGTGCTTCGCGTTCCCGTGGAACAGGAAACAGGCGGAGTTGGAAGCTCTCGTGACGACCTCCATCAGCATTACTCGCGAGGCCTATCTACGTCATCAGTTCTCAAATCCCGCTGTCATAGGCAGGAAGTCGTTCCGCAAGCCGGTCACCTGGTGATCTTCGCTCGTATTGCCCGTAACCTCTCGACGGCGTGCTTCATATCGGCATGAATGCAGATCGTGTCGAATGGGATGGTGATGTGCGTGCCGTCGCGGGCGATGACGGCCCCTTCGTTTGCGAGTAGAGCCGCCTGCGCTGCGGCTTCGGCGACATCGAGCAGCGAACCGGGCTCGCTGCGTGCGACGAGGGAGCCGTCAGCGTTGTAGCGGCGATCGGCGAAGGCCTCGCGGATCACGGGTGTGCTGGCGGCGCGCGCGGCGGCGGCCATCTTCGAGGAATCGCTGCAGACGATCGGGAGCGATGGATCGACTGCGCGAATCGCATCGATCACGATCTCTGCGAGCGTTCGATCTTTGTGCGCGTCGTTGTAGAGCGCGCCGTGGGGTTTGACGTG
>DATLVW010000937.1:0-10488 GCA_035577085.1 Thermoanaerobaculia bacterium | reverse complement strand
TTCTTCCGAGGTCACCTGCTCTTTCGATTTGGTGATGATCTTCTGGACTTTGTCGCGGTCTTCGTCGCTGAGCATTTTGCCAAACTCGCGGAAGACCTTCTCGTTCGTGTAAACCATGCCCTCGAGCTTGTTCTGCAACATACGGATCTCGCGGCGCGAGGCGTCGCCGCGGGAGTGTTCTGCAGCTTCGTTGACCAGTCGGTCGATCTCGTCCTGCGACAGACCGCCGGCCGGATTGATCTTCACGCCGGTCGACTGGCCGGTGGCCTGATCGCTGGCCGTGACGCTGACGATGCCGTTGGAGTCGATCGAAAAGGTGACTTCGATCTGCGGCACGCCACGCGGCGCCGCCGGGATGCCGACGAGGTCGAACTTACCGAGCGATTTGTTGTCGCGCACGAATTCGCGCTCGCCCTGGAGCACGTGCACGGTGACTTTGTTCTGATGATCGGCGACCGTGGTGAAGATCAGCGAGTTCTTGGTCGGGATCGTCGAGTTGCGCTCGATCACTTTGGTGAAGACGCCGCCGTGAGTTTCGACACCGAGCGACAGTGGGGTGACATCGAGCAGGATCATGTCCTTGATGTCGCCGCGCAGAATACCGGCCTGAACGGCGGCGCCGACCGCGACGACTTCATCAGGATTGATGTTGCGGTTGGGCTCTTTGCCGAAGACTTTCTGCACGGCCTCGACGACGCGGGGCATGCGCGTTTGACCGCCGACGAGGACGACTTCATCGATGTCGGCGGCGGTGAGCCCGGCTTCTTTGAGCGCGTCGTTGACGGGATCGATCGTCCGCTTGATCAGGTCCTCGACCATTTTCTCGAACTCGCTTCGGGTGAGGACGCTGTTCAGATGCTTCGGCCCCGAGGCGTCGGCGGAGATGAACGGAAGCGTGATGCGCGATTCGGGAGCGACGGAAAGCTCGTGCTTGGCGCGCTCGGCGGCTTCCTTCAAACGCTGCAGGGCCATCCGGTCGTCGGCGAGACTGATGCCGGTTTCCTTCAGGAAGCCTTCGATGAGCCAGTCGATGATGCGCTTGTCGAAGTCTTCACCGCCGAGGTAGGTATCGCCGGACGTGGAGAGGACTTCGAAGAGACCATCCTCGAGTTTGAGAATCGAGATGTCGAAGGTGCCGCCGCCGAGGTCGTAGACGGCGATGCGCTGGTTCGACTTGTTTTCCAGACCATACGCGAGCGCCGCGGCCGTCGGCTCGTTGATGATGCGAAGCACTTCCAGTCCGGCGATCTTGCCGGCGTCGCGCGTGGCCTGGCGCTGGCTGTCGTTGAAGTACGCCGGCACGGTGATGATGGCCTCCGTGACCGGCTCGCCGAGAAAGTCCTCGGCAAATGATTTGATCTCCATGAGAACGAATGCGGAGATCTCTTCCGGCGAGTATTCGCGGTCGCGGATCTTCACTTTCATGTCGCCGTTGTCGGCGGGAACGATCTGATACGGGAGGATCTGTTTGGCGCGGCTGACCTCATCCGTGTCGTACTTGCGGCCGATCAGGCGCTTGATGGCGAAAACCGTGTTGAACGGATTCGTGATGGCCTGGCGCTTGGCGATCTGGCCGACCAGACGTTCGCTGTCTTCGGTGAATCCGACGACCGAAGGAGTGGTGCGGCTGCCTTCCCGGTTGGCCATCACCTGCGGCGTGGCGACGTCGACGACGGCAACACAGGAGTTCGTCGTCCCGAGATCGATTCCGATGATCTTCGACATGAATTACGTGCCTGACGGCGCAGCCTCGTCCGGACCACCGACCGCAACCTTGACCATTGCCGGGCGAATCAAACGATCGTGGAGAAAGTAACCCTTCTGCATGACCTCAACGACGGTGTGCGAGGGGACGGATGCGTCCTCTACGCGAACCACTCCTTCATGGATGTTCGGATCGAAGCGGACGCCGGACTCCGTGATCGCCTTCAGGCCGTGCCGCTGGAGGACGTCGAAGAGCTGCTTGTAGATGAGGGCCATGCCCTTGTGAAACTCGTCGCCCTCTTCCGCGTGGTCGAGTCCGCGGTCGAAGTTGTCGAGCACCGGCAGAAGATCGCGAATCAACCCTGCCAGGGCGTAGCGCTGGAAGTCGTTCTTCTCACGCTCGGAGCGTTTGCGAAAGTTCTCGAAGTCGGCGAGCGTGCGGACGTAGCGGTCGCGAAAGTCGTCCGCAACGGGTACGGCGGCCGGCGCTGCCGGACCATCAACCGCTTCCTGGGCCGCCACTTCCATTTCGTGCTCGATGTCCTCGACGGTGTCGCCGGTGTCTTCGATCACGTAGCGGTCGTCGTCCAGGGTGTCACCATCATTCGGGTTGTTCTTTTCACTCACTGCTGTTGCTCCTGTTCTTCTTCGATCTTGCGGCTGAGCGCGAGACCGAGGTAGTCGACCAGCGGCGCCATGCGAGCGTACTCCATGCGCATCGGTCCGATGATGCCGACCATGCCGAGCGGAGCCGTCTGCGTGCCGTAGCGCCGCGCCACAATGCTGAAGTTGTAGATCTGCGTGAAATTGCTCTCCGATCCGATCAGGATCTGCAGACCTTCTTCGGAGAGACAGGAGTTCAAGATCTCCACCAGCTTCTCTTTTTCCTGCAGGGCCAGGAAGGTCTTGCGCATGGAGACGGCGTCGGCGAACTCGGGTTTGGTGAGGATCGAAGCCGTTCCTTCGACGTAGAGCTCGTGCTCGAGCGGCGCAACGTCGTTGACGGCTTCGATGCCGAGGGTGATGGTCTTCTGCAGCATGCCGTCGTGCATGGCCCGCTCTTCCTCGGTCATCCGAATCAGACGACGGCGAATGCTGTCAAGCCGCATCCCGCTGAACTCGCCCGTGATGAAGCGCGAGATTTTCTGAAGTTCGTCGCGCGTGAACGGCATCCGCGTCTCGATGATCTTGTTCACGACCACGCCGTTCTGCCCGACGAGGATGCACATGATCTTGTTGTCGGCGACACCGACGAAGTCCATGCTGCGGACCGTGAATTGCAGCAACGTCGGCATGAAGATGACGCCGACCTGGTCGCTGAGCCTGGAGAGAACGCGAGAGGCGAGATGAAGCACTTCGTCAATCTCGTTGGCGTGACTGACCTGGTCATCGATCGTCTCGCGCTCGCGCTGCGTGAGCGTGCGCGAGCGCATGAGATGGTCGATGAAGAAACGGTAGCCAAGGTCCGTCGGCACGCGGCCGGCTGAGGTGTGAGGATGCTGGAGGTAGCCGAGATCCTCGAGATCCGCCATCACGTTGCGCAGGCTTGCCGGCGAGAGCTGAAACCGCCCGCACTTCGCCAGGGTGCGCGAGCTGATGGCCTCACCCGTGGCCACGTGTTGCATGATGATCTCGCGCAGCACCTCGCGGGCGCGCGTGTCGAGATCATCACCGCTTCGATCGATATGCTGGACCATGAGTTTAATTGCGAGTTTGGCAGCGAATGGCCGGGCTTGTCTGGCAGTCTCGCCGAATGACTGCCAACAAGCACGAGAATGTAGGAATTGCGCCGGATGGTGTCAAGATTTGCGGAGCGATGAAAGGAAGGTTGACGTTGAAGGAGGGGAGCTCAATTGATGTGTCATCCTGAGACAGCCGGAGCCGCCATTCGTACTCACACGGCGCGCCAGACAGACGGCTTGGCGGCGAAGGACGGCGAAGGATCTCAACTTAGGACGCACATGCCGTGTGCCTGGCAACTTGAGATCCTTCGCCGTCCTGCGGCGCCGAGCAAGGTCAGCGCAAGAGTAGCGGTTAGCGCGGGCGCCTCCGGCAGGCTCAGGATGACACATCACGTCCGGCGGCGGATCCAATCACTCGGCGTGGCGATCGTCTCTGTCATAACCTTCGTTCTGCCCACGCCCGCGCGCGCCGTGACTCTCGACCGCATCGCGGCCGTCATCGATCAACAGGTTCTGACCGTCAGCGAAGTCGACCAGATGGCCGAGGTTCGCTTCATTCCGCGCATTGCCGGACGAAGCGACGACGATTACCACCACGACATCCTCGAAGCTCTGATCGCGCAGGCACTGCGGTATCGCGACGTGGAACGCTTCGGAGCGCAGGACATCCCCAAAGACTCGATCGAAGCGCGGCTGGTGGAGATCCAGCACCGTTTCGCACCGCCGGATTCGCTCGACGCAGCGCTCCTCCACGCGGAATTGACTCTCGACGAGTTGCGCGCACTCATCAAGCGCCAGTTGCAGGTGGAGGCGTACATCCAGGAACGCTTCGCCCCGCTGATCTTCGTCGCCAACGACGACATCGCCGCGTACTACAACGGTCCGTGGCGTCAGCAACGTACCGCGAGAGCACTTCCGGTGCCGCCGCTCAACGACGTCCGCGAAGAAATTCGCACGCTCATCCGGTCACGCCAGCTCGAAGAGCAGATCGCAACATGGACGAATCAGTTGCGAGCGCGTGCGAATGTGGATGTGTACGCGTGGAAGTGACTTCTTGGAATGCGTCGCACGACAAATGAACCACAGAGACACTGAGGACACAGAGTCGAATTCATACTCTGTGACCTCTGTGCCTCTGTGGTGACCAGGTCTTCTAAGGTACCGGGTTCGCGTTCTGCGTGTAGAAGACGGTTGAACCTATCTCCGTCCGCAGGCCGCGGCTGTCCAGAACCCTGACCGTCAGTGTGTGCTTCGAGTTGCCGAGCTTCGTGGTGTCGATGACGAAGCGCCATCCCGAGTTCTGGCTGTTGAACAGATACGGATACTGCACCACGACATCGGGCCGCGGGAAGCCGTACTGCGCCTGTCCCTTGAAGTCTCCGTCGACGATGATCTCAACCGACGTCAGCGCGCTGAATTCGGTCAGAGCCCAGCCCTGGAACGTGACCGTCCCCTTCATGAAGTCGTTGGTCTGGGGGACATCAATGAAGCCCAGGGCGGAGCCGACGCGGTCCTCCGCGCACTCAAAAAAGACGGAGATGCCATCGCGGTTCGGCAGCTCAGTGAACGTCTGCTGTTGGTCGCCGACGCGCACTTTCAGCACGTGATTGCCGGGGGCCACACCGGACGCGAGCAGTGCGCCGACGTCCATCGTGAAGAGGAAACCGGAGTGTGGCGCGTCAGGATATCCGGGGTAGTAACGCTCCACGTCGAAACGCGGGATGCCGAGGCAGTTCACGTAATTGCCGAAGATCGGATTGAAGGCGCAGTCGCCGCTCGAATACCAGATACGGCCGTCGACCAATAGCTGAGCGTAGGCGACGCGGCCGGTGTCGGCGCGTGTGCCGAGGTCGAGAGCCCAGCCGCGGACCGGCGTGATATGCGATTGCGGATTGATGGCCGGTGAGGCCTGGGGAAATACGTTGCAACGCGTGCCGTACAACACCGCGTCGGGCTTCGGCTCATCGACGTAGCCGAACGGCTTCAGGTTTCCGCCCTCATTGAAGATCTGCACGGTGCGGCGGCCGATGAGACGCGAGAGGCCGAGGCGGTCGGTCGCGCGCACGTCGAGCGTGTGCACGCCATCCGGGATTCGCGTCGTGTCGACGTTGGCGATAAAAGCGCTGTAAAGCGCATCAGGCCAGTCGGCGATCGTGTTGGCCACATCCGGACGGGGATCGCCGTACATGGCGTTCTGCACGACACCGTTGTCGATGAGCACTTCGACCTTGGCCACGCCGTCGGTGTCGAGCGCCCAGCCTGAGACCGGGAACGAGCCGGAGGCGTTGTACGTGGCGGCAAGGTCGGGAATGTCGACATTGCCGAATGGCGACTGGTTGATCGTATTGTCGACCGAGATCGTCCGGCGTCCGAGCTCCGTGATCGTGTTGTCGCTGGCGAACACGCGTACGGCAATCGTGTGTGCTCCATTCGTGAAACGGCTGGCTAGCATGCCGATCTGAAAGCCGGGCGCGATGTGCTGGATGCCGGGATAGTTCGGGTAGGACTGCTCCACATCGATTCGCGGAAGATTCGTGTTGGAGTTGACCACGAACTGATCGTCGACGTACACGGCAACCTTCGAGATCGACGCGGGGTCGAGGAACCACCCCTTGACGAGGATCACGCCGCTTTGCGTAACGGACGAGTCAGGAAATTCGAGCGCCCCATGCGTCTCGACCGTTTGCGCGGTCAGCACGGGCACGACAACGAACAACACCAGAATGGCGAGAACCAGGCCGCGGGTAACCCTTCTCCACATAACCCCAACCTCCCCGAAAATAACCTTGCCCGATACTGCTCAGCCGAGGCGTAATCGCGCCGGTTCGTTCGTGAACCGACGTTCAATCCATGGCCAGTTTGCCGGAGTTTATACTGCCTCGGTGAATTCTTCAAATATCGATGCGTCCGCTGTCACGATCGAGGATGTCCGGGAAGCCGCCCTCCGTATCCAACCGTACGTCCACCGCACCCCCCTTCTGAGCAGCCGATCGCTCTCCGAAGCCATCGGCGTGGAGGTGCGTCTCAAGTGCGAAAACCTCCAGCGCGCCGGATCGTTCAAGATCCGCGGGGCGATGAATGCGCTCCTGCAGGTGCCTGAGAACCAGCGCGGCAACGGCGTCGTCGCGTTCTCCTCCGGCAATCACGCGCAGGGCGTCGCCCTCGCCGCCAGACTCCTCGGCATGAAGGCCACCATCGTGATGCCGGAGGGATCCAACCCGTCGAAGGTTGCGGCGACCGAAGCGTATGGTGCGACGGTCGTCACCTCGGGCGTGACGTCCGCGACGCGCGACACTGTTGCCCGCGACATCGCAAGCAAGAGCGGCGCGTCGGTCATCCCTCCTTTTGATGATTGGCGCATCATTGCCGGCGCCGGCACCGTCGGACTGGAAATCGTCGACGAATGGCCGGACGTGGAGACAATCGTTACACCCCTCGGCGGCGGAGGTCTGCTCTCGGGCGTGTCGATCGCGGCCACGTCGAGCAAGCCGGACATCGCGGTCTACGGCGTCGAGCCACGCGCCGGCAACGATGGCGAACAGTCGTTCAAGTCGGGCAGGATCGTCACCATCGATCCGCCGAAGACGATCGCCGACGGCGCCAGGACGCTGGCTATCGGCGAGCGCAACTTTGCCGTGATCCGCGAACGGGTTCATGACGTCGTCAGCGTCGAAGACGGCGTTCTCCTCGACGCCGTGAAGTTTGCGATGTATCGAACCAAGCTCGTCATCGAGCCGACCGGCGCGCTGGGAATTGCCGCGCTGCTATCGGGCGCGATCAAACCGAAAGGAAAGACCGCGATCGTGGTCAGCGGAGGCAACCTCGATTTCAGTCTGCTCTGTTGATCGATCCCTTTTACTCTTCACTCCATGACCGGTTCTCTCTTCGCTGACGACCCCTTCGAACCGCCAGCGCGCAGCGATGCGCCGCTGCCGGAGCGGCTGCGCCCGCGCTCCCTCGAGGAGATCATCGGCCTCGACGAGATCCTCGGCGAGGGACGCTTCCTCCGCACCGCAATCGAGAGCGACCGGATTCCCTCGATGATCTTCTGGGGGCCGCCAGGCTCCGGGAAAACCACGCTGGCGCGCATCATCGCCAACAAGACCCGGGCGAAGTTCGTCACGTTCTCGGCCACCAGCACTGCCATCAAGGAGATCCGCACACTGATGGAGGAAGCGCGCCGCGAGCGGAAAGCGCGCGGGACGAAGACCATCGTCTTCATCGATGAGATCCATCGCTTCAACAAAGCGCAGCAGGACGCCTTCCTCCCCTACGTCGAGGCCGGAGACATCATCCTCATCGGCGCCACGACCGAGAACCCGTCGTTCGAAGTGAACTCGGCGCTGCTGTCGCGGACGAAAGTCGTCGTCATCCCCGCGCTGGAGCGCGAACAGGTCATGACGATTCTCCGCCGCGCCGTCAGCGATCCCTCGGTGCGCAAGTACGGCATCGACGTCAACGACGATGCTCTCGACTTCATGGCCGCGACCTCGGCGGGCGACGCGCGCCAGGCGCTCAACTCGCTGCAGCTCGTCGTCGAAACGGCAACGAAGGCCGACGGCGCGATCGACAAGACGAAGGTGACGCAGATCCTTCAGCGCCGTTCGCTGATGTACGACAAAGGCGGCGAAGAGCACTACAACATCATCTCGGCGCTTCACAAATCGCTTCGCAACGGCGACGCCGACGCCTCGATGTACTGGCTGGTGCGCATGCTCGAAGGGGGCGAAGATCCGATGTACATCGCCCGTCGCCTCGTGCGCGCCGCATCGGAAGACATCGGCAACGCCGATCCGCAAGCGCTCGTCTTCGCCATCGCCGTCCAGCAAACCGTTCACTTCCTCGGCATGCCGGAAGCCGGCGTAGCGCTGGGGCAACTGGTCACCTATCTTGCCGCCGCACCGAAATCGAACGCCGTCTACATCGGCTACGGCGAGGCCGTTCGCGAAGTGCGACAGGGCGATAACCCGGGTGTTCCCCTTCACATCCGCAACGCTCCCACAGGCCTCATGAAAGACCTCGGCTACGGCCGCGGTTATCAATACGCCCACGACTTCGAAGACCAGACGGCGGCGATGGAGTGTCTTCCCGACGCACTGGCCGGCCGCCGTTTCTACGAGCCGAAAGAAGCAGGCGCCGAGGCGAAGATCAAGGCGCGACTGGACGCGATGCGCGACGCGCGGAAGAAGTGATCCTGCAAGGGTACGGCACGCTCACGCGAAGCCGCGAAGGCGCGAAGGAGAGCATCGCAAACATCAACCCTTCGCGTCTTCGCGTCTTCGCGTGAGAAGGCCCTTGCGCTCCGCAGGGAAATCCGCCCTCGTTCACCGGCTGTATACTGCGATACCTCCATCACCCTCAGGAAACGGCGACTTCCATGAGCTTCACGCGAGACGCATTCATCAGCTACGCCCATATCGACAACGAACCTCTTCCTGATGAGAAGGAAGGGTGGGTGACCGTCTTCGACAAGGCGCTTCGGCAGGTGCTCAGCCGGTATACGGGCAAGGATGCGAACATCTGGCGGGACGAGAAGCTGCAGGGGAATGACGTCTTCTCCGATGAGATTCTCAGTCAGTTCCCCGAGACGGCTGTGCTCGTGTCCGTTCTCTCCCCGCGCTATCTGAAATCGGACTGGTGCAGCAAGGAGATGACTCAGTTTTACGAGATCGCGGAGAAAACGGGCGGCATCATCGTCGGCAACAAATGCCGCATCTTCAAAATCATCAAGACACCGTTCGGGAAAGACGAGTCATTCCCGCCGGAAGTGGCGGGAGTGCTTGGACGCATTCTCGGCTACGAGTTCTATCACCTCGACGCCGACAACACGCCGCAGGAGCTCGACCCGGCTTATGGCGATTCGGCACGCCAGGAGTTTCTGAAGTCCGTTACACGGGTGGCCTGGCACATCAAGGAGTTGCTCGACGTGATGGCGAGCGGGCCCGCGGCCGGCAAGGCCAGGGCGTCGATCTATCTCGCGGAGTGCACGCGTGACCAGCGCGACGCACGCGCAACTCTCGAGGGCGAGCTGAAGCGCCTCGGATACGACATCGTTCCCGATTCCCAGCTCCCCACCGACTCGGCGGAGTACGTCGCTGAAGTCGAACGGCTGCTCCAGCAGTGCGAACTATCGATCCATCTCATCGGCAGCAGCTACGGTGCGGTCCCTGACGGAACCGATCAGTCGGTGGTGGCGCTGCAGAATCAATCGGCGGTCAACATCAGCCGGAAGAACGGTCTTGCCCGCGTCATCTCCGTCCCGGCGGATTTGCAGACCAGCGATCCGCGCCAGCAGACTTTCATCACCGCGCTCCATCAGGATGCCGGCTTGCAGTTCGGCGCCGACCTCATTACCGGCGGGATCGAGGATCTGAAGAGCGCCGTGCGTGCGGCACTTGCGCGTGTCGAGCGTGCTACCGCCGCTCCCGTTGCCGATACCGATAAGACGCTGGTTTACGTCATCTGCGACCCTCGTGACATTCAAGCCACCGTGCCGCTGGCAAAGAGTCTCATCGCCCGCGGGATGAGAGTCGAGCTGACCGTTTTCGACGGCGACGCGGCGGCGGTGCGTGAAGCTAATGAACAGCTCATGGCGACCGCCGGCGCGATCGTGCTCTTCTGGGGCGCCGGCGATGACACGTGGCGCGCCTACCAGCAGAGTGACATCCGCAAGAACGAAGGTGCACGTCGCGACAACCCGCCGAAGACGATCACGTACATCGTCGGGCCCGCGACGAGCAAGAAGCAGTTTCTCCTTCAAACCGAGACCGGCGTCATCGACGCGTTGAGCGCTCCCGAGGAGCAAGCCATTGCGGCTTTGACGGAGGCGCTGGGACTGAAGTGATGTCGACGAATCCGTTCCCCGGCCTGCGGCCATTCCAGGAGGAAGAAGAACACCTCTTTTTCGGACGCGAATCGCAGGTCGATGCCATGGTCGACACGCTTGCCGCGTCACATTTCCTTGTCGTGGTCGGAACGTCCGGATCGGGGAAGTCGTCGCTCGTGAACTGCGGCCTGCGCCCGGCCCTTCATCGCGGAATGATGGCGCGCGCGGGCACGTCGTGGCGCATCGCCCAGTTCCGGCCGGGGAACAATCCGATCT
>DATLVW010000936.1:0-3949 GCA_035577085.1 Thermoanaerobaculia bacterium | reverse complement strand
AGTTGCGAATGGTGCTGAGCGCCTGCCAGTAGCATTGCTCCACCATCACCGCGTTTGTGCCGTCATCGCAAAGTGACGAATTCAGCTCGCAGCAGGGAATGTCACCTGCCGGGATGGACAGCGCATCGAAAAAGCCGTGCGAGCACAGCTTGTGTCCCGCACCATGCGAGGCTCGTCCTTCGATGCCGTAGCGCCAGCCCTTTTGTGTGCGGTACACGATGGCCGTCGGCCGGTTGTTGTCGCTGAGCAGCGCCATCCGCTGTGCGGCCGCGATCTGCTGCAGATTCGTCCCGTCCGGAACCGACACAACGTTCCAGTCGTGGAGATGAAAGAGTCCGGCCGGATCCCACTGCACGTAGTCGCCCCGCTCCGTTCCCTCGCGCGTGACGCGATCGGAATCGATCGACGATTGATTCCAATCGACATGCACGACGACATTACCCAGCGAGGCCGTTCCTGCGAATGCCAGCGCCTCGGCGACACGGCCCGGCGTAAGGCCGCCTTCTCCCTCGAGGATGTGCACGCGCGGCGCGGCTTCACCGAACCAATCGAAGGCTGCCAGTGCGTATCCGAGCGAGGAGGCCATGCCGACGCCCGATGCGCCGGTGGCGAGCGGCACGAAAGGTGTCGCCGGTGTGGGGTGGCCGTCGAGTGCTTTCGCGCCGAGAACACGGAAGAGGGGAGTGGTGGTGGTTGGATTGCGGCGGAAGCCGAGAAGGTCTTCCAGGCGAAGGTCGCCGGTTCCTTCGCGCCGTACTCCGGCGATGCGAAGGATTTCGGAGCGCAGCGCCGACATCGCATAGAGGCCAAGGGCCTTGTGACCGGCGCCGAGGGAGAGGACGTCGGCGTCGTCGCGGCCGGAATCGAGTGCGTCGTAATCCATCGTCCGGAAGAACAGCATCGAGAGAATGCGGCCCGCGGAGATCGATCCGCCCGGGTGGCCGGACAGCGGCGCGTAGTTGTAGAGCATCGCGCAAAGAGAGCGATAGGCCAGATCGAGCGTCTCCAGCGCATCGACCTCGTCCTGACGGAGCGCGTCGAGATCGAGACGGGTACGATTGAAACGCGCGAGATCGATGCGCGTGGCGCCCTGCGGCTCGATCGATGCCGTCGTCACGGCGTCATCCTTGCGACGAAGCTCTGGAACCCCTCCGGGTTATCCGCGGCGAGAGCGATGCGGAATGTCGCTTCCATTAGATCCTCGAGGCCCGTGGCGATCGAGATGCGCAGATAGTGCTTTCCTTCGTGGCCGATCGCACCAAACGAACGGCGGTCCAGCGTGGCAACGTGATGGTCGAAGAGCAGATAGCGCTGGAAAAGCGTGGACGGAGAGCTGGCTTCGCGCGCGGACCGGGGAAGCCTGTTCCATGCCTCGACCGCGCCGACACGTTCACAGACGCCGGCGATGTCAGGAAAGAGATAGAAGGCCCCTTTTGGCGTAGGACACGTAACGCCGGGGATCGAGTTGAGCCGTTCCACCACGACGTCGCGGCGGTGCTGGAACTCCGCGACCATCGCCTTGATCTCTGGTTCGCTCGCCGGCGACTCGATGGCGAGTTTCGCGCCGAGCTGGTTGTAGCCGGAGACGCACGAGAGATAGTTGATGTTGAGGTTCAGGAAAGCTTGCGCTTCCTCCACGGTGGGGAGGATCGCCCACCCGACGCGTCCGCCCGTCCATGCGTAGGTCTTCGACACGCCCGACACGATGATCGTCCGTTCTTCCATTCCCGGGAGGGAGGCGATGGAATGGTGCCGCGCTCCGTCGAAGAGGATCCGTTCGTACACCTCGTCGGAATAGACGCGGACATCGTCGGGACCGCGCCGGAGAATCACATCCGCAAGCTCCTCGAGCTGTTCGCGCGTGGCCACGCCACCGGTAGGGTTCGATGGGAAGTTGAGGTAGATGAGCCTCGTGCGCTCGCTGATCAGCGGCGCAAGCTCGGCGGCACCGCACGTGAATCCGTTTTCATGATGCAGGTGCATCGGTACCGGTACGGCGCCCAGATAGCGTGTGAACGATTCATAGATTGGAAAACCTGGACTGGGGTAGATGACCTCGTCGCCGGGATCGCAATAGATGTGCTGCGCCATTCCGATGGGCGGTTTGGCGCCGGGAAAGATCACGACGCGTTCCGGCGTGATCTTGATTCCGCGCGAAGCGCCCACATCGCGGGCCACCGTGGCTCGCAGAGACTCCAGCCCTTGCGGGTCACCGTAATGCGTCATGCCGAGGTCGATCTGGCGCTTCACCTCACGGGCGATGTGGCCGGGGAGCGGAAAATCGGGCTCTCCGACGTGGCATTTGATGACGCGCTCGCCACGCTGCTCGATCTCGCGGATCAACGGCGCGATCTTGAACGCATTCTCGGAGCCGAGAAGAGACACACGTCGCGCAAAGTGCGGTGCCGTCATCGTACTGATTTGCATAGAGGCAGTGTCCTGCGACGAACGTCCCGTCACAGTGCCACGGCTCACAAGGAGGTGTGATGAACCTCGCATCGGGTGGCGCAACTCGGCCTGCGCATTCGAGTCGGGTTACACTGAAGCATCGAGCATTTTGTCGTCGCTCTCATACAGTTTCCGGACCGTGCCGCCAGCGCGCTCGCGGTGGCCACGCTTTTCACGGCGGCGGCGATTCTCCTCCTCGGCACCGCCGTTCTGATCCGGACCCGTGTCACCCTCGTTGTGCGACTCTTCTTCGTGCTGTCGGTCGCCGCGAGCGGGTGGCTTTGCTGCTACGGCCTCATGTACAACGCCGCGAGTGCCGAGAGTGCGCTGATCTTCGCGCGCATCGGCGGTGCTTTTTCCAGCCTCCTCCCGGCAGCCACCTTCCACTTCGCAGCCTCGTACACGAGCCGCCGCGGCGCGCTGCGCAACTACATTCTCTTCTGCTGGATGTTCTGCGGCGGGATCGCGCTGCTGCAACTGGCAACGCCGTACTTCATCAGCGGTATGCGGCAGTTCGACTGGGGATTCTTCCCGATCGGACCGCGCTACAACCTCTCATGGATCCTGGTCTTCTCCGCCATGTTCGTAGTGGCGATCTGGATGCTCTGGAAGGTGATGGATTCCAGCGACGGACTCGAGCGGGATCGTGCCCGTGCGCTCGTCATCGCCTTCAGCGTGGCCATGCTGTCCGGCGTCGACTTCCTGCCGACGATCGGGATCAACGTTCCTCCGTTCGGTTTCATGCCGGTGCTGGCTTTCGTTGCCATCGCCGCACATGCCGTCTGGCGTTATCGGCTCGTCGACCTTACGCCGGAGTATGCGGCGAGCCAGATTCTGGCGACGATGAAGGGTGCGGTGATCGTCGTCGATCTGGAGGGGAAGATCCGCGTTGCCAATCACGCAGCGTCGGTGATGCTCGGCTATCGCGATCCGGGTCTGATCGGGAAACACCTCCGCAACGTGGTCTCGCCGGATGAGAATCTCACCACCGGCCAACTCCTTCACAGTCTCGGCATGCTCGAGCAGAACATGGTCTGGAGCACGGCCGCGGGCGGGCGCATCGACGTGCTCGCAACATCGTCATTTGTGCGCGATGAGGGGGGCGATCCGGTCGGCGTCGTCTACGCGGCGACCGACATCACCGAACGCCGCCGCGCCGAGCAGCGTCTCCGCGAGAGCGAGGAGCGCTACCGGCTTCTGTTCGAGCGCAATCTGGCCGGCGTTTATCGAAGCTCACTCGATGGCTCCATCCTCGACTGCAACGATGCCCTGGCGCGCACCTTCGGCTTCAGTAATCGCGGAGAGCTCCTCGGGCAGTCCGCGTTCTCGCTCTACAACGCCGCAGAAGATCGTCAGAGGTTGCTCGCCCAGGTGCGCGAGCACGGCTCACTCTCCAATGCCGAAGTGCGCATGCGCCGCCGCGACGGCTCGCCGGTGTGGGTCAGCGAGAACATGACGCTGCTCGAAGGCGGGATTCTCGAGGGAACCATCCTCGACATCA
>DATLVW010000935.1:0-3699 GCA_035577085.1 Thermoanaerobaculia bacterium | reverse complement strand
CTCTGGTTGATGATCAAGGGCGACAAGCCGATGCCGGCCGCCCAATCACGAGCATCACTACACCTGCTGCAGATCAGTAAGTGAGGCGCAGACAGGGCTGCGAAAGTGAACCGCGGTCATCGAGTGTCCCGCAGGCAGAGCAAAGGGTCAGGTCGAATTACGACTTTGTGCGTACCGCCACGAGGCCGATGACCATCATCAGCGCGCAGAGTGCCATGAGACCCAGGTGGCCGATCGCCGGAATGGACGGCGAACCGACAGTGCTGCCGATGGCGATCCCGAAGATCGCGGGCGCGCCGGCTGCGGCCATCGTCGTCACGGGAGCGCTGGCGGCCGAGAATGGCGAACTGTAGACGGTAACGGTCGAGTTGCCGAGGTTCCCCACATAGAGGTTTCCTGATACATCAAGCGCCACGGTTTCCGGCGTGTTCGTGCCGTTCGTGATCGAGAAGGCGGGCGCGCTCACCGCCGTGATCGGGAGGTTGTAGACGTCCACCCTCCCCGTCGTTCCCGAGACGTCAGCGACGAAGAGTTGCGTCCCGCTGACGGCGACCTTGCGGTAGAACTTGCCGGAGATCGCCGGCGTATGGATCGGCGCTCCCGTGTACGGCGGCGCCAGGACGAAGATGCTGCTGCCGGAACCACCGGCGTCGGAGATGTACATGTTCTGTGCGGCATCGAGCGCCACGCCGATCGCCGAGGTCATCCCGGCGGTGGTGATCACCTGCGATGGTGTGCTGGCGTTGCTGAACGGATGGGTGAATTTGTTCACCGCGGTACCGACCGTCCCGACAAAGAAGTCGCCAGTGGGGGTGAACGCGAACTGGCCGGTATTCGGCCCCGCACCGTTCGCGAAGGTCGCGGAGGCTGTGCTGGCCCCCGACAGCGGCGCGGTGAAGAATTTCAGTTGTCCCAGGAAGTCGCCCATGACCAGATTCCCGCTGCCGTCCTGAGCCATTGCGACGACATTGCTCGATACGACCGTGAAGTTCGGCGTCGAGCTGCCGCTGATCGGCAGCGCGTACTGCTGCGATCCGCCCGCCACATTGTCGTTGCCGACCCACAGCACCTGCTGCGCCTGCGCGTCGGGGATCGAGAGACCGGCGAGGCCAATCACGACAAGACAAGCGAAGGACCTGAGTGTGGACAGACGCATTACCGGCTGACGATTCATGCGAACTAGTGTACGCGAGCGAAACGCGGAACGGATGAGAATCCGGAGAGGAAGCTAATGTTGGGTACGTAACTCCGCACGTGCCGCCGGGCCGGCGGCGGAACAGCCGGCGGGCCGCCGGCGCTACGTTCGCGGGCGCTACGCTACTGCCCGTCACAATGTTCGTCCCGCTGCGGGGACGATGATCCGCAGTTCGTCCATTAGTCTTGCGAACTGGTCGGGGTAGAGCGACTGGGGGCCGTCGCAGACGGCTTTTTCGGGCTCGTGGTGGACTTCGATCAGGACGCCGTCGGCGCCGGCGGCGACGATGGCGCGGGCCAGGGGCATCACTTTGTCGCGGCGGCCGACGGCGTGCGACGGGTCGGCGATGATCGGGAGATGCGACAGTTTGTTGATGACCGGGATCGCGGAGATGTCGAGGGTGTTGCGTGTGTAGGTCTCGAACGTGCGGATGCCGCGCTCGCAGAGGATGACGTCGTAGTTGCCGCCGGAGAGGATGTACTCCGAGGCCAGGAGCCACTCCTGAATCGTGGCGGACATGCCGCGTTTGAGCAGCACCGGTTTGCGGATCTGGCCGAGGGCGGAGAGCAGGTTGTAGTTCTGCATGTTGCGTGCGCCGACCTGCAGGATGTCCACATACTCCAGCATCGCTTCGATCTGGCTAATCTCCATCACCTCGGAGATCGTGGCCATGTTGTTCTCATCGCCGGCGGCGCGCAGCAGTTTCAGTCCTTCGACGCCCATGCCCTGGAACGCGTACGGCGAGGTGCGCGCCTTGTACGCGCCGCCGCGCAGGACGCGCGCTCCGGCGCGGGCAACTCGTCGTGCGGTTTCGAACAGTTGTCGCTCGTTCTCGATCGTGCACGGGCCGGCCATGACGACGACGTCGCTGCCGCCGATCGAGATGTCGCGCACTTTTACGACGGTCTTCTCGCGCCGGAACGAGCGGCTGGAGAGTTTGTACGGCTCGCTGACGCGCACCGCTTCCTGCACGCCGTGCAGCACCTCGAACTCGCGCGGGTCGACGCTGGCGACATCGCCGACGACGCCGAGAACTGTCTGATCCGAACCGGTGGAGCGGTGTACGTCGAAACCGCGTTCGCTGAGCACCGCAACAACGTGCTCGATGTCAGTATCCGACGCGTGTTTTTGCATCACAATGACCATGAAATCCTCCCTGCCTCTCTCTAACTGCGATCCGTCGCGTGGCGCTCTACGCGCCGCGATTCATCGATGATTCGTTCAAAAAGACGCCTCACAGTTGCGGGATCGAGCGGGCCGTCCGAGGTGCGCTCGACGTGCAGGAGGACCTGCTTCTCGCGCTCGGGGGCGTAGATAGGCATATCGAGAACTGCCTTGATCTCGCCGATCTCGATCGCGTATTTCGCGCGTTGATTGAGGAGGCGCACGATGACCTCGTCGACGCGGTCGATGGCGTCGCGAAGACGGGTGAGCTCTTGTTCTGCGTCCGTTCGATCCATAAGAAAAAACCTCTTGCCGCGCGGGAAGAGGTTCGGATCGACTCAGCGGTCAGCACCCCTTCGTAGCGGGGCGCGATATTTGCCCCACGCTTACGTAAAGTAGCCGTAGTAATACGCAAAGCGCTGGGCGGTGAGAGTCATGTGGCGGGTGAGAGTAAGGGCGCGGGTGCATCTCTGTCAAGAATCGTTTTGACGACGGCGGCCGCGCGCGCTGGCGCTCCCGCAGGGTCGCCGTTCCCCACTGCGCGCACGATCGCGCTGCCGACGACGATGGCATCGCATCTGTCTTTCAAGAGCTCGAAGTGCTCGTGCCTCGATATACCGAATCCGACGGCAAGCGGCTTGTTGACGCGAGCGCGCACTTCATCGAGCCGCGTCAACAACGTCGGATCGAGCTCGTTGCGCGTTCCGGTGACGCCTGTCGTGGAGACGTAGTAGATGAAGTCGTCGCTGACGCGATTTACGGCCGCAATCCGTGCATCACTCGATGTCGGCGCCAGCAGGAAAATCGATCCCAGCCCGCGCTTTCTGAATGACGGTCTGACCTCCGCCGCCGCTTCCGCTGGCAGGTCCGTCAAAAGCACCGCATCGATGCCGGCCGTTGCCGCGTCGTCTGCGAATCTGTCAACGCCGTATCGCAGCACGGGATTGAGATAGGAGAAGGCAATCAACGGAATATCGCTCCGCGTCCGAACCTCGTCCGCGATGGCGAAGACGTCGCCGATATTCGTCCCGTTCTTCAACGCACGCTGGGCGGCCATCTGGATGACCGGGCCGTCGGCGATCGGATCGGAGAAGGGCACACCGAGCTCGATCGCATCCGCGCCCGCCTCTTCCAGCGCATGAACGATCTCGACGGTCGGACCGTCGCCGCAGGTGACGTACGCGATGAGCCCACAACGATGGCCGGCGCGAAGGCGGGTGAAGAGTTTGCGGACGCGGTTCATGCGGCCACCCTGAGCCGGCTCGTGCCGCGGGCGCCGTTGATGGAATCACACAAGACTCCCAATCGAGCGTCCTTCTCCCCCACGCTTTTTGTGGGGG
>DATLVW010000934.1:0-4972 GCA_035577085.1 Thermoanaerobaculia bacterium | reverse complement strand
GAAGCGCGGAATGATCAGCACGAGCGCGACGATGCCGGCAATGCACGCCAGGTAGGGAAGGGCTCGTTTCATGATGAGTGAGTAAGCGCCATGATAACCGCGCTCTTTGAATACGTTCCGGCGCTCGGCGAGTTTCGCCGTTACACTTCTGTGGATGCCAGCAGCGACCGATACGCCTGCCGCGCAGCGCGCCGCGCGATACGCGCTGGCAATCCTCGCGCTCATCAACCTTTTCAACTACCTCGATCGATGGGTGGTCGCCGCGGTTGTCGAGTCGCTGAAGAAGTCGCTGCAACTCTCGGATACGCAGATCGGTCTTCTCCCGACCGGGTTCATCGTCATCTACACGTTGACATCGCCTCTGTTCGGGACATTTGGCGACCGGAACGCCCGGCCCCCACTAATCGCACTCGGCGTGGCGGTTTGGAGTGTGGCGACCGCGCTGGGGGGATTCGCGCGGGGCTTCACTTCGCTTTTCATTGCGCGGTCGGCGGTGGGCGTCGGCGAGGCTGCCTACGGAACGATCGCGCCGGCACTCCTGGCAGACTCGTTTCCGATCGAGAAGCGCGGACGTGTCCTGGCGGTATTCTTCGCCGCCATCCCGATCGGTTCCGCAGCCGGCTACATCCTCGGCGGTCTCGCCGACCAGCACTTTGGCTGGCGCGCCGCGTTCTGGATCGCCGGCGCGCCGGGCCTACTCCTCGCGCTTCTCGTGATGCTGGTGAAGGACCCGCCGAGGGGATTGCACGATGTTGGCGGGGAGTGGGGAGTCGGGGGTCGGGAGTCGGAGACAGACGCGAACTGCACGATGAGCGGAGCAGAAAGCTCCGACCCCCGACCCCCGACTCCCTGGACCTACGCATATCGCGATCTTCTCCGCAATCGCCCCTTCATCCTCACGGCCCTCGGCTACGGCGCGTACACCTTCGCACTCGGCGGCCTCGGGTACTGGATGCCCGCGTTTCTGGAGCGCGTGCGCGGCATGCCGCGGAGTGAAGCGACGGTGACATTTGGCGCGATCGCGCTGGTAACAGGGTTTGTCGGAACGTTCGCCGGCGGGTGGCTGGGCGATCTCTTCTTATCGCGATCAAAACAGTCCTACCTGTGGGTCTCAGGTATCGCCACGTTGCTGGCGGCGCCCGCGACGTACATCGCGGTTTCGAATCCGCATCGGGGCGTGTATCTGCCGGCGATCGCTATCGCCGAGGTGTTCATCTTCATGTCGACGGGACCGGTGAACTCCGCGATCATCAATGTGGTCAAGCCCGGCGAGCGGGCCACAGCGCTCGGCTTATCCGTTCTCGTGATGCATCTCGTCGGCGACATCCCCTCGCCGCCGCTGATCGGTCTCGTCTCCGATCACTCGACGCTGGAGCGCGCGTTCATGCTCGTGCCGCTCGCCATCCTCGTCGCTGGCGGCATCTGGTGCTACACGGCATGGTGGGGCCGCCAGCGTTGAGACGCTTCGTCGTTCCGTTGCTGCGGCTGATCGCAAACATCTTCTTCCGGCGCATCGAGAGTGTCGGATGGGACAACGTTCCCGGCGCGCCGGTGATCTTCGCTGTCAATCACCCCAACGGTCTGATCGATCCGCTCTTTCTCCTTTGTTTCACGCCGCGGCCGATCTCGTTCCTGGCCAAGGCACCGATCCTTCGCATGCCGCTCATCGGTTGGCTCGCCCGAGGACTGGACACGATTCCGGTCTACCGAACGCAGGACAATTTTTCAACGACGAAGAACAAAGAGATGTTCGCGGCGGCGCGTGCGCTGCTGATGCGCGGCGGCGCGATCGCGATTTTCCCCGAGGGGACGACGCACAGCGAGCCGCGGCTGAAGGAGCTGAAAACCGGCGCCGCGCGCATCGCCCTCGGCTGCGGAGCAGACGAGTGCCCCGATATCTTCATCGTGCCGGCGGCGATCTTCTACACGGCAAAGCAAAGTTTCCGCAGCAATGCGCTCGTTTACTACGGCGATCCGATCCGAGTCGCGCCGGTGGCGGTCGATGATGCCGGCGAGCCGCCGCGCGAGGCGGTCGATGCACTCACATCGCGCATCGAGAAGGCGATGGCGGAGTTGACGCTGCAGGCAGACACGCGCGAAGCGCTCGATCTCATCGGACGCGCCGAGCGTGTGATGTCGCTTGGCCGTGCTGCGCTTCCGGAGCAGCTCGATCTGCGCAAACGCTTCATCGCTGGCTACGCGCGCCTTCGCGAGCGTGATCCCGCGCGGCTGGAACATCTGCAATCGCGGTTCGAGCGATTCGAGGCGGAGCTTGGCAGCGCGAATCTCGAGCCGGAGACGCTGCCGGCGCCGACGGTGCGAGGTAGTGTGCGAACTCTGTCGACATTGCTGATCACGCTGCCGCTCGCGTTGCTGGGAGCCATCATTCACTATCCGATCTATCGGCTGATCGGATTCATAGTCAGGCGATTCACGCACGAGGAAGAGCTGGTTGCGACGGTGAAGGCGGTCGCAGGCATGGTCTTCTTTCCGCTCGTGTATGCCGCGCTCGCGCTCGCGGCCGGTCTTCGTTTCGGATTCCTGTACGGCGCCGTTGTGCTGGTCGTTCTCCCGTTTCTCGGCTACGTCGCGCTTCGTTTCTTTGAACAGCTCGACGACGTGATCGGTCGCACGCGCTCGCTCACCTGGCGCATCGCGCGGCGAAGTGCGTTCGAGCGACTGCTGCGCACGAGGCGCGAGCTGCGTGATGAGGTCGTGGCGTTGGCGGAGGAGATGGGGGTCTGACTACTTGCCGCCGCGAGCAAGTGCCGCGGCGGTCTCGATGGTCGTATCGATCGATTCCTGCCTCTGCACCGCGTTATCCGGCGGCGGCGAGCCGTTCCGGATTGCGGTGTCGAATTCCGAAACGAGACTGCGAAGATCGCTCATTGCGCCGCGCGTTGTTTCGCACGACTGCTGCGAGCAACGGCACTCCGTCTGGGCTTTCGCGATCTCAGACTCCACGCCGCCGCGAAACTCCGACCACGCGGCCATGTCATATGGCGGATTGGCGAAGCGATGGAGCCCGCTGCCCCAGATCTCCGAAGCGTGTTGGGCGGTGGTGGTGCATGAGCTCTCGGGGGAAGAAGATGTGGCGGCGGATCCGCGCATGTGTTCCTTCACCCACGGCAGTCCGTACTTCCAGGCGACGATCGCCAGCACGATGACGATGATCCATTTCAGCAGGCGGTTCGTATCCATCCACTGATCTTACGCCTGCGCGGTGATGAGCGCGGACCGTTCACGTCGACGTTGTGGCCGTCGAGCCGGCGCCGCTTCCGCCCTGACTCTTCTGCAGCATCTGAAGCTGCTTCTCGAGATTGAGCATCAGTGTCAGGAAAACGATGAGGAGAATGAGCCCGAGTATGCGGGCGGTCCAGCGGTTCATCGCGTGTAGCCCTCGGCATGCGTAGCCGCCCAGCTGATCGCGTAGCGCATTGGCGCCGCATCGGCGATGCCACGTCCGGCGATGTCGAACGCTGTTCCGTGGTCGACGGAAACGCGAAGATATGGCAAGCCGATCGTGACGTTCACCGATTCATCGAACGCAATCGCCTTGATCGGGATGAGCGCTTGATCGTGATACATAGCCAGCACCACATCGTACTGTCCTCGGTGCGCAGACAGGAAGACGGTATCGGCCGGATGAGGGCCGGTGATGGTCAGCCCCAATTTCCGCGCGTGCGCTACCGCCTTCCCGATGACGCGCTCTTCGTCGCCGAACTTTCCCCCTTCGCCCGCGTGCGGATTCACGCCCGCGACGGCGATCCGGGGCGTTTGGCCGTAAATGCGCTTGTACTCTCGATTCATCAGGTCGGCCAGGCCAACGATGTCGACGAAGTTAATTTGCGAGATTGCCTCGCGCAACGGCAGATGCACCGACAGCAGCACGGACTTCAGACGCGGTGAATCGAAATACATCGCGTAATGGTGTGCATAACGTCTCAAGCCGGCGCGCGCAGCGAGCAGCTCCGTGTGGCCGGGGAACGGCGAGCCGGCAAGAGCAATCGACTGTTTGTGAATCGGCGCGGTCACAAGCGCCGAGCATTGGCCGCTGCGAATCCCTTTGAGCGCGGCGTCGATCGAGTCGAGGGCGATGCGACCGTAGGTGGCATCGATGACGCCGTAGCGCACCGGAGCCTCTCCCCCGACATCGACAAACTCGATGCCGTCGGGCGGATCGGCGAGAGCCCGGCTACCAAAGACGATCGCTGGAACATCGGTCTCCCGGAGCGCTTTGAAAACGATCTCAGCGCCGATACCTGCCGGATCGCCGAGCGTGATCGCGAGCGGTTTCACGAACTGGATTGTAGTGCGGGGGAAGTTCGGCTGAACGGGCGAGAGAACGGGTCACGCGGAGACGCGGAGTCGCGGAGTGGTTCTCTCTGCTCCGCATCTCCGCGTGAATCCGTTCCCCCGGTGATCGCGCTAATCGAGCTCTTCCTGCTTGAAGAGATACTTGATCCACTGTTTCTGAATGAGGAGATTCGGAGCGCCGGTGCGATTCACCTTCAGTGAGGTCTTGTCGTACCACTCGATCGAGCCGTGGATCTCTTCGCCGTCGGTCATGACGATCACCATCGGCGTGCGCGAGCTCATCTGCTTGAGGTAGTAGAAACTCTCCGCGTTGGTCGTTTCCGGAGGCGTCGCTTTCAGACTCGGGCGTGCGCTGCCGTTCCCGTTTCCCCGCGACTGCCGGTTGAAGTCGGTCATCGGTGACCGGAATCCCCGATTACCCGACTGGCTCCGATCCGTCTCGTACTTCCGGTTCATGAATGGCATCGCAATCCTCCGTTCGGCTGCCTTTGGCGAGGCCGTTGCTCGCTGGTGACCGACTCTCTCCGTTTGGAAACTGGAGCCTTGTTTGCGAACCTCGTGCCTTTTCCCTAGAATCCGGCCCGCTTTACCCGGAGGCCTACCTTGAATTCCGTAGTGTGTATCGCGCAGGTGCCCGACACCGAGACGCGTATCA
>DATLVW010000933.1:0-2668 GCA_035577085.1 Thermoanaerobaculia bacterium | reverse complement strand
GGCTTATTGCGCCGTGGAGTGACCCGCACTCTGATGCGGCCCAATGGGAACGATAATTAGCGCGTGCGGACCACCCGCGACGAAGGCCGGCCCCACAGGATTCCCGTCGGGGCCGAGAGTGCCATCTAAGCCGAGGTCGGCATTGGTTAGGTACGGGGCATAAAACATGAGATGAGGCAGAAAGGGCACGACGCCGGCCCTTGCGTTCGGAGTCAGGTTCTCTTTCGATAGCATGTAGTCGACACCCGTCCGTGTAGGCGCCTGGAAGATCCCCTGGGCGAAGGCGTCGGCTACGAAGCGCCGAATCTCTTCGGGACTCTTGCCCTGAGCGCGTAGTTCGGCCACCTTCAGATAACGCGGGAGGAAGGTGCGTGTACCCTCGGCATCCATGCACTGCGGATCTTGGCTGTTGGGCAGCGCGTGCTGGACAATAGCGGTAAACCCGTTTTGGCTCTCCCGAACCTTGACGTAGCCAGACCTCTCAAGGACATAGACCGCCGCTTTACTTGCTATCGACTCCGGGCAAGCACTGAGAGCCAGTGCGATCTGAGTTGGTCACATATGTGGCACAGCGTTTCGGAGCCATGAGTTGATATGAGTGAAAAGTGATTTGGCTTTGATTCTTTGATTCGCACTAGCTCGGACTCGATGACATGCGATGTCCGAGCCTGTCTCGTCCTTGGCCCACCACGAAGCGAGCAAAGGTATCTAACTGTGAATCAGCGCTGCGAGGCGCTGCGTCATGCGCGATCCACGCTACGGGATCTTGCCGATCTCCGCGAGGCGACTACGTAGCCAGCGATGGGCCATTGCTTTGTGGACGCGCGGATGCCATACCGCGATCACGTCAAAACCCGGAACCTCAATGGGAGGATTGAACACAACCAGTTGCTTCTTGTGCTCGCGCACCAGACGAGATGGAACCAGTGCGACCAGATCGTCCGTTTGGAGTATTTCCGGCACGAGCAGGAACGAGGGGACGGAGTAGCGGACTTTGCGCCGTTGCTTGAGCTTCGCAAGCGCTCGATCGGCTGGGCCTTCGAATGATCCGCCTGTCGGTGAGACCAGAACGTGGTCGTAGTTGCAGAAACGCTCGACGGTCATGGTCGAGCCTCGCGCGAGCGGATGCTGACGGCGAACGGCTACGACGTAGCGCTCGCGGTACAGCAAGCGTGAGAGCAGATCAGGCATCGCAAATTCGGCAATGGTGACAGCCATGTCGATCTGTCCCCGCGCGAGTGCGTCGCCGATGCCCTCGATGATCGGTGGTGCGATAGCTAGGCGGACCTGTTTCGCCTCACTTCTCAACACTTTAATGAAAGGCACGAGAAGCGTGCGCTGCATGTAGTCGTTGCTGGAAATTGTAAAGGTCATCTCGGCACTGGCAGGGTCGAATACGTCGCGTGCGACGAGTCGCCGGCTGTCGGCGAGCAACTGCTTCAATGGCGCGGTCAGTTCCTCTGCTCGTGGAGTCGCCAGCAGTCCGCGCTGCGTGCGTACAAACAGAGGATCGCCGAAGAGGTCACGAAGGCGCGTCAACATCCCACTGACCGTTGGCTGGGTGTAGCCCAGCCGAGCGGCTGCGTGCGTGACGTTGCGCTCATCGAGTAACGCATCGAAGACTACGAGCAAGTTGAGATCGATCCGCTTGATATCGAACATGGCTATACCAGATCCAAAGATTTGCGATTGGAGCAATGCCGGGCCGGCGGCTACTTTAGCCTGGAACTCAAAACTTCCCCAAGGAGATTACGCTATGCAAGCCGTCACAATGACTGCCTTCGGCGATATCGACGTTCTTGAATTCGGTGAAGTCCCGACCCCTGCTCCGAGGCCTGGTCACGTGCTCATCAGGGTCGAGGCAGTTGGTACCAACTATTACGACACGCTGGTGCGCTCCGGCGCCGTCAGCCGGTTGATTCCGCTTCCACATGTGGTCGGCTCCGACATCGTTGGTCACGTCGAGAAGCTTGGTGCCGACGTCAAGACACTGATGGAGGGAGATCGGGTCATTGTGGCACCGGGTTTTCCGTCCGATCCGACGGAATGGGGCCTCACGCCGGAGAACGAAGCGTCGAGCTACTTCCCAACGGGAACGCACGGGTGGGGCGGCTATGCGCAGTACGTCGAAGTGCCGGCACGTTGGGTGATCCGCAACGACATCGACCTTGCGGCGGAGGAACTCGCCACGATGCCGCTCGTGCTCGTCACCGCGGTTCATGCAGTCAAGACCCTTGGAGGAGTTGGCCCAGGAAGCCGGGTACTGGTTCAGGCGGGCGCCTCAGGCAGCGGCAGTATGGCGATTCAGGTAGCCAAGGCTCTCGGCGCTAGCGTCATCACGACGGTCAGCACTCCTGAGAAGGCCGCGCTCGCGCGATCTGTGGGGGCTGACGAGGTCGTTCGCTATCGGGAGACCGACGTTAGCGCGTCGGTGCGTGCCTGGTCCGGCCGCGATGGCATCGACGTCGTCATTGATCCAGTCGGCGGCACCACCATGGGGGCCAATCTGGACTGTCTGAAGCCGCGCGGCACCCTCGTCAATTTCGGGTTCGGCGGCGGCGCTGAGGCGACGATTCCACATCTCTATCCGTTCTTCCGTTACGAACGGCGGATCGTTGGGTCCTGGATGGGTAGCATGGCTGAACTGCTGTTCGGGCTAGATCTCGTC
>DATLVW010000932.1:0-2103 GCA_035577085.1 Thermoanaerobaculia bacterium | reverse complement strand
CACCGGCGCCGGAGAGCATGACGACGGTCATGGCGACTTGAACGACGACGAGCGCCTGTCGCACACGGGGCGCGTGACCGGCCTTCGAGCCGCGCATTCGCAACGCGTCGGCCATCGATCGCCGCGCGAACAGGATCGTCGGTACGAGGCCAGCGACCGCGCCCGTCGCGAGCGACAGGCCGAACGCATAGATTAGGACGCGTCGATCGATGAACAGCTCGGACACGCCGAGCAGGTTCGTGGGGGCCACGGCGAGCAGCGCGTCGAGACTCCCGCGCGCGAGCGCGAGGCCGAGCGCGCCGCCGGCGCCGGCGAGCAGCAGGCTTTCTACCAGCACCGATCGCGCAATCGCCCATCGTCCCGCCCCGAGTGACGCGCGAATCGCGATTTCGCGCTGGCGCGACGCCGCTCGCGCCAGGAGCATGTTGGCGACGTTGAAGCATGCAATGGCGAGCATCACACCCACGCCGGCGAAGAGCACGAGCACCGACGTCCGCACCTGGCCCGTGAGCACCTCGCGTAGAGGCGTCACTGTCACGCTCGTGTTCTTGTTGAACGTGTACATCGCGGCGAGACGCCGCGCGATGCCCTCCATCTCCGATCGGGCCGTGCCGATCGTCGCGTCGGCAGCAAGCCGTCCGACGACATCGATGACACGGCCCTCGGTCTCCCGCCACGGCCGGGTTCGATCGAGCTGCGATGCGGTCCACAGGTCCACATCCTGCTGCACGAAGCGAAAGCCGGGCGGCATCACGCCGACGATTTCGTACGCGCGATCATCGAGCTGGACCGTGCGGCCGATGGCGCGCGGATCACCACCAAGCTCGTTCTGCCAGGCGCGGTAACTGAGTACGGCGACGCGTGGGCCGTTCGGACGGTCGTCCTCATCGGAGATCGTGCGACCGAGGAGCGGTGCAACGCCGAGCAGGGGAAAAAATTCCGATGACACCTGTTGCGCGTTCACGCGCCGCGGCTCGCCGGTGCCGGTCAGCGTGAACGACCACGACCGCCAGGCCGCGAATCGTCGAAACGTGCGGCTCTCGCGCTGCCAGTCGAGCCAGTTGGCAGGCGAGACGTCGGCGTGCGGGTTGGCGCCAACCGTCTCTTCGACCACCACGAGTTGGTCGCCGTCTGGGTACGGCAGCGGCCGCAGCAGGAGCTGATCGACGACGGAGAAGACAGCAGTGTTGCCGCCGATGCCGAGGGCCAGCGTAAGGATCACGGCGAGCGAAAAGCCCGGGCTGCGCCAGAGCCCACGAGCGGCGTGTCTGACGTCCCGCGTGACATCCTCTACCAGGCGCATCGTCAGCTCGTCGTGCCCGTGTTCCTTGAGTCGCGTCAGATTGCCGAACTTCCGCCGGGCCGCGCGTTGCGCGTCGACGTCGCTTAGCCCGTCGCGAGCGTAGTCGCGTGCGAGCGAATCGAGATGGAACGCCATCTCGCGCTCCATGTCGCGATCCCTCGAGCGCCATCGGAACAATGCGAGTACGCGACGAATAAAGAGCGGAGGTCGCAGGGCCATGTCAGGTCTCCTGCTCGAGCGCGCGCAGCACGCGCGCGACGGCGCCGGACAGCCGCAGCCAGCCGTCGAGCTCGGCCTGCGCCGCGCGGCGTCCCTTCCGCGTCAGCGCGTAGAACTTGGCGTTGCGATTGTTGCTAGTGGGGCGCCATTCTGCCTCGATCAGGCCCTGTTCTTCCATGCGATAGAGCGCCGGATAGAGCGACCCCTCCTCCACGCGCAGCACATCATCGGAGAGCTGATGCAGCCGCGCCGTGATGCCGTAGCCGTGATTCGGTCCGGCCCCCAGCACTCTCAGCACGAGGAGATCCAACGTGCCCTGCAGCAGATCGCCTTTCCGTACGGCCATCGATCCGACTCCTTCCCAGCACACCTCACTTAGAGCGTCTGAGTGAGCGTCAGTAGAACACAGCGTTACTTAGATGGTCAAGGGAAGACCAGACGTACGCGCTCCGTTTGGGGGGTGCGCATTGGTCACGGGCTCTACCTTGCTTGAGAATCCACACTCGCATTGTATATTGGCGACTTTACTGAAGCGCTATATAGTATGTACTAAATACCGGCAGTCCCCGCCAATGGGGTCG
>DATLVW010000931.1:0-3571 GCA_035577085.1 Thermoanaerobaculia bacterium | reverse complement strand
CCGGTTGCGGCTCGAAGCGGGCGCGATTCTCGATCGCCGGGGCCGGTTGCGAGGACGATTCCGCGGTTCGCGCAAACAGGATGAGATCGGCGACCTCTCCCGCGCGCTGGAGCGGCTCACGCGACGTCTCGACGAGCACGTCCGCTTCATCGAATCGTTCGCCGCCGACGTCTCGCACGAGTTCAAGAACCCGCTGGCCTCCATCCGCACGGCGACGGAAATGCTGGCCGAGGTCGATGAGCCGGACGAACGGGGACGGTTCCTGCGGATGGTCGAGCAGGAGATCGCGCGGATGGAATCGCTCCTCTCCGGCGTGCGCGAGATCACGCACATCGACGCCCAACTCACCGTCGAGCAGCGAACGCGCGTCGACGTTCACGCGCTGCTCGAGCGGATCGTCGACGGCTTCCGCATGCGCGAGCGCTCGAACGTATCGATCGTCTTCGAAGCGCCCGGGCAGCCGATGGAAGTCAGTGCGTCCGAGGATCGGCTGATTCAGGTATTCGTGAACGTGCTCGAGAACGCGATCAGCTTCTCCCCGCCCGCCGGCGTCGTCACCATCACCCTCGCCCGCCTCGGCAACGAGATTCTGATCACGATCTCCGACCAGGGAGCGGGCATCCCCGAGGCGAACATGGCGCGCGTGTTCGATCGCTTCTTCACGCATCGCCCCGACCCGAATCGCCCGCGCGCATCCCACACAGGCCTCGGCCTATCGATCGTCAAAGCGATCGTCGACGGCTACGGCGGCTCGATCGCGCCACACAACAACGAGGCAGGCGGAGCCACGTTCGAGATCCGCCTGCCCGGCTTAACGGGATGAGAACCGATCACCACAGAGACACAGAGAACACAGAGAACACAGAGGTCATGAACTGCCTCTCGGTGACCTCTGTGTCTCTGTGGTGATCGGTTTTAGAAAGCTACACGTTCGGCGCGAAAACCGACAGACTCTCGAAGATCTCCACCTTCGGCTGCCCGTCGACGCCCACCTTCTGCACGCTCGGCATCAAACGCTGCTGCACGAACGTCTCGAAATCCTTCGGCGAGTCCCACAGATCGAGAACGTGGAACCCATCGCCCGCCATCCACGCCGTATGAAACTTCGCGCCGGCCGGCGGCTCCCCTTCCCAATTCACATCGCGCCGCACTTCCTCGTACTTCTCTTTCGTCACCTCGGGCCAATGCATAAGCATCACAGTTGCCATGTGAACCCTCCGAGCAACAATTACGATCGTCAGGGCCGGCTGGATTTCTGGATCGCCGCGATGAGCGCACCGATCTCCGAATCCGTCGAATCGAATGCAGTGACCAGCCGCTTGGAGCCCGCGCCGAAGAGCTCCCAGTCGTAGAACGAGAAGCCCTGCGCCCGCAACGCAGCGGCGAGCGAGTCTTCCATCCGAACGAAGAGGACGTTCACCTCGCCCGGCTGCAGGATCTCGACATGATCGCGAATGCCCTCCGCGAGCCGGGCCGCCGCCGCATTCGCATGACGGGCATTGCGAAGCCAGAGATCGTCCGTGAGATAGGCCTCGAGCTGCGCCGAGAGAAAGCGCGACTTCGACAACCGATGCCCGCTGCGATGCCAGAGCGTACTTAGACGAGCCGCGAGATCTTTGCGGAAGACGACGATCATCTCCGCGCCCATCGCACCGTTCTTCGTCGCGCCAAACGAGAGCACGTCCACGCCCACACGCCGCGTCAGATCCGCCGGCGCGCAACCAAGCGCGGCAACCGCATTCGCGAAACGCGCACCGTCCATGTGTACGCCCGCCCCGCGCGCGTGCGCGAGACCGCCGAGCGCAGCAAGGTCGTCGGGGCGATACAGCGTCCCCGCTTCTGTCGCCTGCGTGATGCTCAGACAGTCGAAATTCTCGACCGCAGCGACATCCTTGTCGCTCAGCTTCCCCTCGACGCCGTCGATCGGCACCAGTTTCGCGCCGCCGCTCAAGAACTCCGCGGCGCCCAACTCCTCCAGATGGATGTGCGCCTCGCTGTGGCAGACGATCCGCGAAGCCGGCGTCGTCATCGAGGCGATTGAAAGGGCGTTCGCCGCGGTGCCGGTCAGGACCGGAAACACGTCGACATCGCACCCGAACAGCTCGCAGCATCGATCGCGCAACCGCGCCGTGACCGCGTCATCGCCATATGACGTCATCGTGCCGCGATTCGCGCGCACGAGCGCCTCGACGATCTCCGGCGAGCAGCCATGCGTGTTGTCCGATCGAAAATCCATGGCCACGAATCATAGTTTGATCCGCAGATGACGCAGATGAAACGCAGATGTATCTGCGTCTCATCTGCGTCATCTGCGGATAAAAAAACTCCGTCGCAGAAGTAGCATCAGCCCACGGATAACTACCGCCCACGTCCCCACATTGATCACGATCAGCCCAACCACCACCGCAACCTTCGCCGCGCGCGGCAAATCGGGAAACGCCGAGTAGTGGCCGAGCGCGTCCAGCGCGAAGCTCGCCGGCCAGCCCGGCCAGACCCACGAGCCGAACCACGCCAGCAGCGTCAGCGCGATACCGCCCAGCGTGGCTACGAATCCGCGGCTCATGCAGGCAGTCTATCCGCGCGGCCGAAAGAAACACTGGACAAATCCAATCCTCCCGCGTCATCGTTTTCACAACCGGATTCCCGACATGACTCGCTGCCTGAGCTTCGCGGCGCTATTGGTACTTTCCGTACTGGCTCTGCCTGCACGCGGCCAGGAACCGGAGCACGGCGACATCCTCGGGCCGCTGCCCGTGCGCGATCAGTACCTGCTCAGCAACGGCTTTTTCTTCTTCGAGCCGGAGAGCGCGCGCGTTCTCGACGATGACGACTGGCTCGTGGACGTCCACGGCGCCGACTCCAACACCTTCGCCAAATCGCGCTGGATCAGCCACAACCTCGCCGGCGATACCGACCGCCGAACCGGCGCGCAGACTCTCAGCCTGATTCGGATGGACGACGGGCAAGCCGTCTTTCTCGTCGACGGCGAGATTCACCGCGTCACGATCACAGCGCACCGCGGCCTCGGCGCGAATCTCGAAGTCGGCATCGCCGTGCCGTTCGCGACCATCGGCGGCGGCACCTCGGATGCCTTCATCGAGCACTTCCACGCCACCTTCCACCTCGGCGGCGACGAGCGCCCAGCCATGCAGCGCAACCGCGAGACCATCTACATTCGCACCGATGACGGCCGAACCTTCTTCCGCCAGCACACGGCCGGCGCACAACTCGGCGACGTCGCCCTCTCCGCGAAGTACGAGCTCCCCGCACTCGAAGATCCCAACCTCGCGCTCTCCGTCGAGGGCGCGCTCGAGCTTCCCACCGGCAACGCGCAGACGCTCGACGGCTCGGGCTCGCTCGACGGAGGCGTGCAACTCCTGGCCACACGCGATTACGGCCGCACGCGCCTCCACGCCTCGGCCGGCATGCTCCTCCTCGGCCACAACGGCGCCCTCGGCACGAAGTCGCAATTCGTCATCACCGATTCGATCGCCATCTCCAGCCTGATCGCGGGCCGCACATCGGCAACGGCACAGATCACCATCGCCCAGAGCCCCTTCCGCACGATCGG
>DATLVW010000930.1:0-19128 GCA_035577085.1 Thermoanaerobaculia bacterium | reverse complement strand
TCGCCGTCTCGCGGTCTCGTCGTCTTCAGTTGCCGAAATCTCCTGGTTGGGCGTGGTTTTCGGGAGATCACGAGGCTCTTTGAGGGGCGTGATGACGCGTGCGGGCTGTCGAACCTTGCGCCAGGAGAAGCGGGACGCCTTCGGCCGGACGTTGCTGACGAAGGGGAGGGTAATGTCCCGCAGCGCGGCAGGATCGAGCGTTCGAGGCGCGTAGATGTGCACGATATCCGCATCCGCGACGGCGCCAACGCGCACATCGTGCTCCGCCGCCAGAGAGACGGCGTCGATCGCCTGCGATTTGCGCTCGTAGGCGGAGGCGCCGGGGAGGAGGAGTTGGGCAATGATCACGTGGTAATCGTAAACGGGTTATTACTGATCCGCAGATGACGCAGATGAACGCAGATGGAAACATCTGCGTCTGTCTGCGTCATCTGCGGGAAAAGAAGGCGCTCCCGACTCTTGAGCAGAAAAACGCGGCAACACTGTGGATGAACAACGATTTCAGTCGGAAAAACGCGACATCACGCCGCGTGAACGCGACAACTCGCCATGTGAACGCGAGAACACGACCCATGAACGCGACAGCAAGCCGCATGAACGCGACAGCTGGCCACCTGAACGCGGCAAACATGGCAGATGAACGCGAGAGTACGCCTGACAAACGCGACTGCATGGCGCACAAGCGCGACTGCACGCCAGTTTGTCGCGAGAGCACGGCAGTTTGTCGCGACAGCTCGGCGTGTTGCCTTGGTATTCGCCCGCTTGTCGGTCTGGCTCTTCCATCTGCAGCGACAGTTTGCAGACTTCTCGCTGGCATCCAGCCCGCTGGCCCAAGATACGCGCAAAACGTGAGGTGTGTCATCCTGAGCCGCCGAAGCCGCCGCAAGATTCGCAACACGCGCACCCGCCAGACATCGGCGGCGCAGGACGGTCGAAGGATCTCAGAATACGAAAATCTCGTTCGAGCCGCTTTGATCACGACCGCTCGCGCTGGACGAACACGATCTGCGAAGTTTGAGATCCTTCGACGTCCTACGCCGCCGAGCAAATACTGCGCAAACATCGCGATTCGCGCGGGGCGGCTCCGGCAGTCTCAGGATGACACCAATCTCGATTGGACCGTCAACTCATTGCGGTCAAGAAGGCTCCTTTTCCGCGCCTCCTCGATGGGAAAGCGTTCCGGAAAGAGGATGGGGTGCGAGCAAGTGGGGCAGGGTGAGGCGAGCGATGATCCGGCGACGATCATGATGTGTCATCCTTCGCCGCGCTTCGCCGGCCCAGGATGACACTCGCTCTCTACCTCGCGACCGCCATCGCGGTGCTCGCTCTCGCGCATAGGTACATCACGCGCCTCTCGCGCGGCGTGGCGCTCGTCCTTCTTCTGCTGCCATTGGTTTTCACCGGACGGGGCCTGCTAACGGGGCGCGTTTACGCGCCGGTCGAGCTGACGTATTCGAGTGAGCCGTTGTATGCGCATCAGAGCGAGCTTGCGGTGCCCGATCCGCAGAATCGGATGCTGTCCGACATCGCCTTTCAGATGATTCCGTGGCGGCAGGCGGTGCGCCATTCCATCGGCCACGGCGAGTGGCCGCTTCTCAATCGGTTCGAGGGATGTGGCGACATTCTGGCGGGGGAGGCGCAGCCGGCGCCGTTCAGTCCATTCACACTGATTGCGCTCATTCTGCCCGTCGCGGCGAGCTTCGGCTTCACGGCTTCGATGGCCTTCTTCCTCGCCGCGCTCGGTGCGTTTCTGCTCGCGCGCGACCTGGAGTGCAGCGAGATGGCGTCGCTCGTTGCCGCGGCGGTCTTTGCGTTCGGTGCGCCGATCGCGCTGCAGATTCTCTGGCCGCTTGGATTCTGCTGGGCGCTGTTTCCGCTCATTCTGCTGGCCACGCGACGCGTCGTCGCTGTGCCTTCGATCCGATCCGTAGTGATTCTTGTGGTTGCGCTCACTCTCGAGGCGCTGGCTGGTCATCCCGAGACCCTCCTCCACGTCACCGCAATCGGCGCAGCGTACGGCGTCTTCGAGTTGGCGCGGAGCGATGGCAAACAGCGCGTCCGCGCGTTCGGGTACGCAGTCGGTGCCGGCATCATCGCGCTGCTGCTCAGCGCCATCGCCATCCTGCCGATGCTCGACGCGAGCAACCAAACGGTCGAGCATCGCATCCGCACCGAGTTCTTCGCGCCCGGCACATTGCGCGTTGCCGCCGGCCTTCCGCGCGCGGCGTTGTTGTCGGATTTGCTGCCCTTCGCAAGGAACTCTTTTCGCAATTTCCCGATGGCGCGAGCGGAAGCGGGAAGCATCGCACTGGCGCTGGCGATCTTCGCGCTGTGGCGAGGCCGAGGTAGAGAGCGATGGTTCTTCGCGACACTCGGCTTTCTCACCCTTCTCGCTGGCGCCAATGCCTGGCCGGTCGCGCAGCTCCTTCACCGATTGCCCCTCTTCAATCTCGCACTGAACGACCGGCTCGCCTCGGCCGTCCCGCTTTGCCTGGCGATCCTGGCCGCGCTCGCGATCGATGCCCTTTCGGATCGCGCCGGAATCGTGATGGTGGGACTGCTCGTGGCTCTTGCCGTACCAGCTTCGGCGATGCGTGCCGGATCGATCGATATGCCGCGTTTCGTGGCCGAGGTGGTGCCGCTGGCGCTGGCGGCAATCGTGGTGCTGGTCGTGGCGAACCGGAAGATTGCCATTCCGATCCTCTTCGCATTGATCCTCCTGCAGCGGACGATCTCGGATGGCGCGCTTGTTCCTGCTAACGACGCGCGCATCGCCTATCCGCAACTCGCGCTCTTTCAGCCGTTGCAGAACATTCATGAGCGATTCCGCATCGTTGCCACCGGACCAGGACTCTTCCCCAACACTGCCACGATGTACGGTCTCGAGGATGCCCGCGTCCTGACGGCGATGACGCTCACGTCGTACGACGAGACATTTCCCGCGTGGTGCCGCCGCGGAGGGTTCGGATTCAATCAGATCGACGATTTGACGCGTCCGATGCTTTCGATGCTGAACGTTCGCTTCGCAGTCGTGCCGGACGGCGATCCCATCCCCGACGGCTGGTGCAGCGTCGTCGCCGATCACGGCTCACGCCTCGTCGAAAACATGCGTGTTCTGCCGCGCGCGTTTGTGCCGCGCAACATCCGAGCGGGAGTCGCTAACGACGTCGAGGATATGGTTGCCGCAACCGACTTCTCCGAGCTGGCCTGGCTCGATCTTCCCGGCGCCGCGCGCGACTTGGCGAACGGTCCCGGCAGCGTCGCCATCCACCCGCGCAAGCTCGGCTTTGATCTCGATGCCGTGATGACTCGCGATGGCTTCGTCGTCATCTCGGAGACCGCGTGGAGAGGTTGGCGTGCATACGTTGACGGTAAGCGCGTGAAAATCGTCCGCGCCAATCACGCATTTCTCGGCGTCTTCGTGCCCGCCGGTCGACACAAGGTTCGCGTCGTCTATCTTCCGCAGGCGTTCGTCACCGGCAGGATGATCAGCCTGATCACGCTCGCGCTCCTGATAACCGCAGTGCTCGCGCTCCGTATAGGTGCGCATGCTTCATCTCGAAGGCGTCAGTAAACGGTTCCGCGGCGGCAACTACGGCGTCCGCGATCTCTCCCTTTCGATCGGCAGCGGCGTCCTCGGCCTCCTCGGCCCCAACGGCGCGGGCAAGACGACGTTGATGCAGATGATCGCCACGATCACGCGTCCGACCGCGGGAACGATTCAGTTCGACGGCGTCGACGTCGCCCGCAACCCCAACGAGATTCGCCGGCGGCTCGGCTATCTCCCGCAGGACTTCGGCGTTTACGACAACCTCACCGCGCACGAGTTTCTCAGCTACTTCGCCGCGCTGAAGGGCGTCCACAGCCGCGCGCGCATCAACGAGATGCTGGAGATGGTGAACCTGCACAACGTCGCCAAGCGGCCGGTCGGCGGATTCTCCGGCGGTATGAAGCAACGGCTGGGCATCGCGCAGGCGCTGGTCAACGATCCCGATCTCGTCATCGTTGACGAGCCGACTGCGGGCCTCGATCCCGAAGAGCGCGTCCGCTTCCGGAATGTGCTCGCCGACGCCGGTCTCGGCAAGCTCGTCATCCTCTCGACGCACATCGTCTCCGATGTCGAGTCGGTGGCCACGCACATCGCCATCATGAACGGCGGCTCGATCGTCGCCTGCGCCACACCCGAGGAATTGATGAGAGGAGCCGAGGGGAGTGTTTGGGAGCTGGTGGTGCCGTCGGAGCGATTCGACGAGCTGCGGCGCACCGCGCGCGTTTCCAGCGCCGTGCGCAAGTCGGACGGCGTTCACGTTCGCATCGTCAGCGGCGATGAGCCGCGGGGCGGCGCGACTGCCGCCGAACCGACGCTCGAAGATGCCTTTCTGTACACGATGCGGGAGAAGGCGGCAGCGTGATCAGCCGCATTGCAGCCATCGTTCGCGCGGACTTTCTGATCCGCTTCCGGCGCGCTTCGACGGTGATCGTCTTCCTGCTGCTGAGCGGCTTTGCGTACGTCTGGGTTCCCGCCACGTCGACCGGAAGAACGCTGATGCAGATCCACGGTGCGCGGGTTCTCTACAACTCCGCAGCAATCGGGATGGGCACGTCGATGCTGGCGTCGATGTTTATCGGCCTGTTCGGGTTTTACGTCATCTCCAACGCCGTTCGCCGCGACGTCGACTCGCGCTGTGGGTACGTGATTGCCTCGACGAACATGCGGACGAGCGAGTACGTCCTCGGCAAGTTTCTCGGCAACGTCGTCTTCCTCTCCACCTTCGTCTTCGGCTTCATGCTCGTGTCGATGGCCATGCAGGTCGTCCGCGGCGAGGCGCCCCTCGAGCCGCTCCTCTTCTTGAAGCAATACGCGATCGTCACGCCGTCGACGATCGTGTTCGTCTCCGTTGTCGCGATCGTCTTCGAGTCGATTCCCTGGCTCTCCGGCCGCATCGGCGACGTTCTCTACTTCTTTTTCTACTGCGGATCGCTCGGCATCGTGGCCAGTTCCATGGAGCACGGAGGCGGCGGCGTTCTTCGCTACTTCGACTTCAGCAGTTTCGGTTACCTCTTCGAGCAGATTCGGCACAACTTTCACACCACATCGATGTCGATCGGCTCGTCTAGTTTCAATAGGGCGATGCCGCCGGTCACGATCGCCGGACTCAACCTCGGCGGCGGTGCCTGGGCCACGCGCATCGTCTCGACGGTGACGCCAATTCCGCTGCTAGTGTTCGCGCAACTCTTCTTTCACCGCTTCGATCCGGCCCGCCTGCGCGCTGCCGGCGCCAAAGGTAAACGCGGATGGATGCGCAATTTCAACGCGCTGGCACGTCCGTTCGGACGTCCACTCGCCGCGATCCCTGTCCGCGGCGCGGCGCTGAAGGACGCGATGATGACCTTCTCCTCGACGCCGTTCACCATCTTCGCGCTGATCGGTATCAGCATCGCGTCGCTCGCGGCACCGGACTCGCTCCCGATCACCTTCGGGATCGTGGCTATCTTCATCGCCGATGTGGCCTCACGCGATCGCCGCGCGGGAACCACAGGCCTCATCTATGCCGCGCCCCGTCTGCGCGAGCGCTTCGTAACGTGGAAGCTCACATCATCCGTGCTCGTGGCCACGCTGCTGCTCATCGCGCCGGTGGTGAAGATTGCGATCGCGCACCCCATCCGCCTCCCGGCGCTGCTGATCGGAATCGCCTTCGTCGCCGCCTCCGCCACCGCCCTCGGCATCATCAGCGGCAATCCAAAGACCTTCATCGTCGGATTCCTGACGTTCTGGTACGTCGTCGTGAACGACCACGGCCAGACCCCCGCCTTCGACTTCGCCGGCTTCTTCTCGACCCCGGCGATGCGCGTAACGGCGATGTACGCCGCGATCGCGATCGTCCTGCTCGCGACCGCCGAGGTGGTGCATCGCGCGCGATTGAGAGCGTGAGACCTGGCCGCTTTTCACGCTCTTATCGCAACCTTTCCAATCGAGCGCCTTCTCCCCCACGTCTTTTTGTGGGGGAGAAGGTGGCGAAGCCGGATGAGGGGGCGGTCCATCGAGCACGATACGCGTGGATGTGCCGCGTTTTCAGGCTGTTCGGGCGAGGCGTGGTTGATCGCGCTGCGTATCTGCTCCCCCCTCATCCGTCCTTCGGCCACCTTCTCCCCCCGCAAAAAGCGCGGGGGGAGAAGGCGCTCGATTGGAAAGCACTCCAACGAAAAGGAAGCGGTCGGAAAAACTGGATCCGGAATTGTCCGAACTCACTGCTTCCCCTCGTCGTCTCCATCGAGGTGTCGCCGGACAGATATCTGAGTGTGCGGCTGCGTTGCGGGGTTCAACGATGTTCGGTCTAACGCAGCCAAATATGATGAAACGAGTGAATCGCGCATCTCACGCACGCCCGCAGGTTGATCTCGGAATCCCCGAATGATGATCGCGAAGGTGATCACGAAGAGAATGGCCACTCCGACTAGAGACAAGGCAATTAAAAGCGAGAAAGACCAGGAGCGTGTTCGCGTTCCGTTCGCAACCACGTTGAGGAAAACGACTCCTAGGACAGCCGCGAGCTCGGCGGAATGCCGCCCCATTTCTGTCAGCTGATCGCGTAGTTTCATGGAGCCGTGCAACATACTCTTGTCTTCCACGCTGAAGAATTATAGCGGCACGAAACCTACTGCTTCTTCGCCTCCGACACCAGCAGTGCCAGCCATGCATCGCTCTTGATGAAGCCTTGGCCCCAGCTATCCCACGGAGCGAGAATGTTCTCCTGCTTCATCTGATCGAGTGATTTGCCCGCTGCCAGTGCTGCGGCGACTGCGTTGCTCGTGCCGCGCAGAACCTCGGCGAAGGCGCGGAGGCCTGCTTTGTCCGACAGCGGACCGTGGCCGGGGATGACTTTCGCGTCATCGGGCAGCGTCTTCAGCACGTTGTCGACGCTGGCCAGCATGCCGCGCACGCTGCCGCCGTTATCGACGTCGACGAAAGGGAACATACCGTTGAAGAAGTCGTCGCCCATGTGGACGACGTTCGACTGCGTGAAGTAAATGACCGCGTCGCCATCGGTGTGGCCGTGAGGCATGTGGACCGCGCGGATGTCCTCGCCGTTCACATGCAGCGTGGCGCGGTCGTTGAACGTGATCACCGGCAACGCGTCCTTCGGCGCGGGAGGGGTCTCGCGCCCGGCTGCCTTCGAGCCGGATGCGAGGCGCTTTCGCACGTTCTCGTGAGCGATGATCGGGCCGTCGTGACCGAACACTTCGTTGCCGCCGGTGTGATCGCCGTGATAGTGCGTGTTCAGGATGAACTTGATCGGCGTGGCCGTGATCCCGTGCAGCGCTTCCCGGATCTTCGGCGCGAGCGGCGCGAACTCGTCGTCGACGATGACGATGCCGTCGTCGCCCACCGACACACCGATGTTGCCGCCTGCGCCGGCGAGCATGTACACCGTGCCGGCAACCTTTGTAACCTTGATCTCGACCTTGCTGAAATCCTGCTGGGCAAAGAGCGATGTGGCGCTGAGCGCGGCGATGACAACGAACAGTTTTCGCATGAAACAGATTGTAGGGGACGCCGGTGGATGAGGTGGGATCTCTTTCGAGGTCGATGCGTTCGCCGCTGAGGGAAGCAACTCGTATAATCGCTCCATCACGACGACACCATGATTCAATTTCACGCGCTCGAGATTCCGCAGTTGGAACGCTTCCTGGAGCGCCAGAAAGCGGGGCTTTCCCGCAAGTCCGACGTCGATCTCGATCTCATCCTTCGACAGATCCTGCAGAAGGCCAACGAGTTCGTCCCCTCGGAGTCGGGCTCGATCCTCCTCGATGATCCCTTCCGGAAGGTTGCGGTGCGCCGCGAGAACGAGCTCGTCTTCATCGCCACCTTCGGGGGATCCAGCCGCGATCTCATCGGTCAGCGGCTCTCCGCGAAGTTCGGCATCGTCGGGCAGGTCTACCAGACCGGGACGCCCTATCTCTCCGCCGACGTCAAGGAAGACGACTTCTTCTACTCGGAGTTCGATCAACAGCTCGGCCACAAGACCCACTCCGTCGTCTGCGTGCCGATCTATATCGGCAAAACCGTTTGCGGCGTACTGGAGTTGATCAACCGGCTGGAGGGGAGCATCTTCACGGAGCGCGACAAAACGCTGCTGGAGATCTTCGCCGGCTACACGTCCTTCACCTTGCAGAACGCGCTCGACGCCAAGCGCGCCCACGAGCTCGCAAAGAAAGACGATCTCACCGGCCTTTACAACGACCGCTGGTTCAACGTCCGCTTGCACGACAGCATCGCCGAGGCGCGGAAGAGCGGCCGCGAAGGGGTGCTGATCTTCATGGACCTCGACCGCTTCAAAGCCATCAACGATTCTCACGGCCATCTGGCCGGCAGCCAGGTATTGCGCGAGGTCGGTTTTCTCCTGAAGCGCATCGTTCCGCAGGAGGAAGCGACCGTCGCGCGCTACGGCGGAGACGAGTTCGTCATCCTTCTTCCGAACACCACGCTCGAAGAGGGGATGGCGGTCTGCGAGGAGATCCGGCAGACGATCGAGCAGACCGTCTTTCTCGACCGGGAGTGGGGTTTCAGTATGCAGCCGTTGCGGCTGCGCGGGCTGCTGTCGGCGTCACTGGGCATCGCGCAACATGTCCCCGACACCGATCCCAACCGGTCGCTGGAGCTGGAGCAGACCGACCTGCTCCGGCGCGCCGATTCCGCCATGTATCAAGCCAAATCACTCGGAAAGAATCGGGTCGTGGTGAGCAGGGTGGGCCAGGAGTTGCAAAGCGCGTCCGAGGCGAGCCGCGTCTAGCAGATCGCCTCATCGTTCCCTGAACAGGCCGGATCTGAACGGCAGCCGTTTTTGAGCGCGGGCCGTTCTGCTATCTTGTGACATCTCAAGCAGGAGGTCAGTTCCTTGGCAAAAATCACGGCGGAATACATTTGGATCGATGGGCAAAAACCGACGGCTAAGCTGCGTTCGAAAACGAAGATCATCGACTCGGTGAAGTCGCTCACCGACATCCCGGAATGGGGCTACGACGGGTCGAGCACCGAGCAGGCTACCGGGCACTTCAGCGACCTTCTTCTGCGGCCGGTGAAGATGATGCCCGATCCGCTGCACCGCGACGGCGACGTGCTCGTTCTCTGCGAGGTGCTCAATCCTGACGGCACAGTTCATCCGAGCAACACGCGCGCGTTTCTGCGCGAAGTGGCCGAGCGCTACAAAGAGCATGACTGCTGGTTCGGGATCGAGCAGGAGTACACGCTCTTCGAAGGGAATCGTCCCCTCGGCTGGCCCGCCAGCGGCTTCCCCGCGCCGCAGGGCGGCTACTACTGCGGCGTCGGAGCGGACGAGGTCTTCGGCCGCGATCTTGTCGAAGCGCATGCGGACGCCTGCATCCGCGCCGGAATCCACATCGTCGGAACGAACGCCGAGGTCATGCCGGCGCAGTGGGAGTTCCAGGTGGGAGCGGTCCAGGCGCCTGACATCGCCGACGAGCTCTGGCTGGCGCGGTGGCTGCTGTACCGCATCGGCGAGGAGTTCGGCATCAGCGCCACGCTTTATCCGAAGCCGGTCAAAGGCGACTGGAACGGAGCCGGCGCGCACACGAACTTCTCGACGAAGGAAACGCGCGCCGAGGGCGGCATCAAGGTCATCGAAGAAGCGATGAAGAAACTCGCCAAGCGTCACGACGAGCACATCAAGGTCTACGGCGCACACAACGAAGAGCGGCTGACGGGTCTTCACGAAACCGCTCCGATTCATGAGTTCCGCTACGGTGTCAGCGACCGCGGCGCTTCCGTGCGCATCCCAATGGCGACCACGAATGCTGGTCGCGGATACTTCGAAGACCGCCGGCCTGCCGCGAACATGGACCCGTATCAGGTTTGCGCAAAGTTGATCGAAACTGTCTGCGGACCGTGAGACTTAGCCTTACAATGCGGCGGCCGGTGGAGAAGCCGGCTGCCGCGAAACGCTAATGATCGAGATCGTCTTCAACGCTGTCTGGCTGGCTGTGGCGGTGGCCGCATTCGTGTTCGTGCCGCGGCGCTCGGGCAAGGCGCTGCTCGCCCTTGCCGCCATCCTCGTCCTGCTCTTCCCGATTATCTCTGTCTCGGATGACCTCGCCCTCGATCGTAATTCGCTCGAAGAGGCGCTCGCCATCATCGTGGCGTTCCTCACGCTGTTCGTAGGGCTCGTCGCGTTCGCGCGCGTGGAGCCGCGGCTGCTCCAGCCAGCGCTGGTTCTTCTCGCCACACCCTCCGACCCGCGTTCCCCTCCTCGCGCGTAACCGCATCGGTTTGCGCAGTGGCATTCACGCCACAACTCTCCTTTGGATTTGGACTGCGCATCCGGCTGCGAAGCGGCGGCATCTTCGCGTGCTGGCCTCCTGGCCTGCACACCGGGCTCGAGGGTGTCGCCATTTGACAGCCGGCCGTGAAGCGGCGGCATCCTCGCGCGTCGGCACCCCCTGGCCGACGTCGGGCTGCGAGGGTGCCGCCACTTGACGGGTTGGCGGAAGAGATCAGAGACAAGAGATCAGAGACAAGAGACCAGGAAGGGAACTATCTCTGATCTCTGCTCTCTGATCTCCGATCTCTGATCACGTCCCGAACCTCTGAGTGTCCGTCACTTGTAACGACAGCCCCCTCTGTCGCACTATGTCGTTACGGAAACAGTCCCGGAGGCCCCATGAACCGGTCATCGCTCGTCGGTTTGTTCTCACTCGTGCTGTTGATGGTTGTCGCCGCATCGTTGGTTGGCAGCGTCTGGTTCTTGCTGCCGCAGCTCACACCGGTCGCGGCATTGAGGACCGTGGCAACGTGGTTCGACCCTCCCTTCTTCGGCTACAACCTCCTTCTTCTCTTCTTCGCCGTGCTCTTTCCGGCGCTCATGGCGATTTCGTACACGTTCTCCATGGGAAAGGAGAAGACGCGCCGCATCCGGCGGGAACTTGGCGCGCTTTGGGAGCCGAACAGGGTCTGGATCGAGGAGTACATCGCCAAGCAGTTCCACTGGCGTGACTACGTGGTCGCCGTGTCCGGCATGGCGACCGTCGTCGCGTTTGGAGCAGCCGTGTTGCTGCTGCTCAAGCCTGTCGGTGGCGCCGGCGACATGCCCCGGCCGGGTCTCGATTTCAGCCGCGGCGCCAATCTGCTGCTCCTCGGGCCCTACGTCGAGAACTACACCAAGGACGGCCACTTTCACATGGTCGCCCACAGTCTGACAGCGTTCGCGTTCGGCTTCCTCGGCGCGTACATCTATTCGATTGCGCAGCTCATCCGCGGCTACTTCTGCGTCGACCTCTCGCCGAGCGCCTTCGTCTCCGCCGCGGTGCGGATCACCGTCGCCAGCACGACGGCACTCGTTGCCGCATTCGGACTCTCCATCTTGTTCGCCGAGCAGGATACGGCCGCGGCCGCGGGTAAGGCCGCCTTCAACGTCGTCAGTTCCGTCGGCAATGTCACGGGCATTCACCGGTCGTACGAACAGATGGCGGCGCTGCTTCCCGTGCTCGGGTTCTTCTTCGGCTATTTCCCGAGCCGCGCGCTGAAGACGATTCAGCATCTGGCCAACCGCGTGTTGCGCAATGCCGAAGGACCAGGCTACGGCTCGACGAATCTCAACAAAGTGTCCGGCATGAACGGGAGCCACGCCTTTCGTCTGGAGCGGGAGGGAGTCGACAACGTGGAGAACCTGGCCACCAGCGAGCCGATCGAGATCGCGCTCCGCACCGGCTTCTCCTACCCGCAGGTCAAGACGTGGGTGGGGGAGGCACGGCTGCGCACGCACCTGGCGCGTCACTTCGTCCCGTTCGTGGAGCGCACCGGTATCCGCACATTCGATCAACTGACGGCGTTCGTACAGCGATGGGACAAGAACGCGCGCGGCTCGGCCTACGTGTTTCTGGCCGATATGATGCGCGCCGATGGTGAGACGAAGCAGCGGATCGCGGCCAAGCTCGAAGCGATGGTCATGCTCCACGATCTCATCGATCCGCCGATCGACGCGGAGGCTCGGAGCGAGAACGCCCAAACCGAGCCGTCGCCGCTCGTCAGCAATACGCTGCCGATCCGCAGAGTGTCGTCATCGTCGATTCAGGCGTCGTAGATTGCTGCGAAGACTGCAGCAAAGGAGGTCGCTCTGACCGCCGGTGACGCGCCGATCGAGCCCAACGCGCGGGGATGCTACTGCGGCCTCTGGGCAACGAAGCCCGAGGTGTTGCGATCGCAGGGAGTGGAACCGGGATTCTGCGGCATCTGCGTGAACTGCGGCGCGCCCGGTCATCTCCGCCATGCTCCGAAGGGACCATACTCCGCCGCATGGTGCGATCGCTGCTTCGAGCGCCTGAGATAGGAGTGCGGGCGTCTCGCCCGCGGCGTCGAGGCGTCTCGCCTCGACGTAATGATCTGTGCCTCTGCGCTGGACGGGCGATTGGAAGATACCGACATATCTCCCGTCGAGAGTCAGAGATCAATGCCGCCCGGACATCCGCCTCCAGTCAGGGGATAGCTGACGTTCGCGCTCTGTAACAGATCGCCGGACGCTCTCGCCGCATTCCGTAATAAAATCCGACCCGCGGTTTGTGGCCGCGGGTCGGGCACTGCTCGACTCGTAACTACGAGTCGTGTGAGGAGCCGGGGAGGGTGAGAGCCAATCACAATCCTCCTCCGGCCCCTCGGTTACTTCTGTTGCGACGTTGAATCGGACGGATTGGGCGTTACCGCCGGCGTCGTTGCCGGCGGCTCTGCTGGCGCCGCCTTCTTCTTCGCGCGCGGCCGTTGCAATGCGCGCTTCATTTCATCGACATGGGGCGTCACAACATGCCCCAGGTCGGTGGTCACGAAACTCTTGGCCACGCGATAGACGTCACGCGCAACCTTGACCGCTTTGAGCTTCTTGCGGGTGTTGGCGTCCTCCATGCGCGAGATCAGAGTCCGTGTTTCGTCGACGACACCTCCGGTGGCAAGCTCCGAGGCAATGGCGTCACGCAATGCCGCCGTATCGACGGAAAGCGCCACTCCAATGTTCGGAGCAGCCTCGGCGAAGAGAGCCGCCTTCTCCAGGAAGACGATCGACGTACGGCTCGCCAATTGGCGCTGTGCGGTCGTCAGTGGTTTCGGCGACGCTTCGTCGGGGAAGTCGTCAGCGATGACGCGAAGGCGAGCGATCCTCTCCTGCGCGTCGAGAGTTTGGGGACTGGGGGCAGGCGTTCCTGCCTCCGGGGTACCGGGATTCGGTGTGGTGGTAGACATCGGGTACTCCAGGATGCTGCTGTCGCATCCCTTCGAAAAGGGTTCATGGAGTCGTCAGCGCCACCATCGGCGCCGTACGACGAGAGTGCAGACGCGGCAAGGCGACACGCCATCCGCGCGATGCCATCGAGAGGGCGGCGGGAGGGGCGCGCGCACCGCAGGGGCATAGCATCCGTACACGGCGGTCACTCATCGTGGCGAGCGTCCTTTTTCGGAGGCAACCGGAGCAAAACCTGTCAGAGCAGGACCAGAATCTTCTCTAGCTGGAGCAAAACTTCTTCTAGCTCGACCGAGACTTTCTCTAAGTGGAGCGAAACTTTCTCTGCGCGGAATGAAACCTTCTCTACGCGGAGTGAAACCTTCTCTGCGCGGAGTGAAACCTTCTCTCTGCGGAGTGAAACGTTCTCTCTGCGGAGTGAAACCTTCTCTACGCGGAGTGAAACCTTCTCTGCGCGGAGTGAAACCTTCTCTACGCGGAGTGAAACTTTCTCTGCGCGGAGCGAAACCTTCTCTACGCGGAGTGAAACTTTCTCTACGCGGAGCGAAACTTTCTCTACGCGGAGCGAAACCTTCTCTACGCGGAGCGAAACTTTCTCTAGCTGGAGTAAAGCTTTCTCTAGCCGGAACGAAACTTTCTCTCCGCGGAGCAGGGTTCGGAACCGCTCCGAAATCTTTCGCGCGCCGGCTGAGATCTTTCAGAATCCGGACGAGATCATCGAGACGCCGGCTGACATCACGCTGGCCGCGGCTGCCATCACGCCGCGCGAGCGCGACGGCCTTCTGGTCGAAACGAAGCAGGCGCCGTTGGAGAGGGAACTTCCTCTGCCGCCGGCCTTGGAGAATGAACTTGCTCCGCCGCCTGCTGGCATGCCGCCGCCGCTTGATCTCACGCCTGCGTCGGCTGATCTCCCGCCTGCTCTCGCTGACGTGCAGCCGGAAGCGCGTCGTATCGCGGTCGAGCTGCGCGAGTGCACGCTTGCAGCGCTTGATCTCACGCCTGCATCGTTTGATCTCGACCTGCTCTCGATCGGCGTCGATCCCCGCGCTTGCTCCCCGATCCACGACCGCAGATTCCCAACGCCAGTAAAGGTCCACTCGATCGGAACTGCCATCCGTCAGACTCTCTTCGAAGGACCCGATAGGTTGCACACCGGACATGACTCGCCTCCGTTTTTTGGATACACCCCCTTAGACGGATGAGCTCGGGCGAGGTTACATGGCTGTGGCAAACGCGTGGGCAAATACCTGCGCAAGTACTTGGAAACAGGCCGGTTACGTTACGCGAGAAAACGATCCACAGATGACGCTGATGGAGCGCAGATGAAAGCCGTTCGCTCTCTCCATCTGCGTCATCTGCGGATAAGGCTTTTCATCAACCACGTGCAGCTCCGCGCTCCGGATCGCCTGCGGCAGAATGCCGTCCGCATCGTCCCCAAGCGCCTCTTCGATGACGTGCATCGGCCAGATCTCCAACCCCTTGCTCTCATCTCCACCCGCGGAAACCACTTCCCGAGCGCCGTCGTCCGCAGCTCGACAAGACGAAGGCGCAGCGATGGCAGTAACTCCAACGATCGGAGAACTGCTCGGCGAACGTGTGAGCCAACTGCGAAAGAAGCGCGCATTGACACAGTTTCAAGTCTCGGAGCGGTGCGGTGTTCCTCAGAGCCGGATAAGCGCCATCGAGAAAGGTTCACACGTGCCGAATGTGGAAACGGCGATTCGGCTGCCATGGGCTCTGGGCCGCAAAGTGACCGCACCGATGTCGGTCTTCGACGTCTAGCGTCGTCCGACTAAGCCAGCGACCTCCGCTTCACGGACTCGGGCCGAACCGCTACGCGCTGAGAGGTTCAGTCCGTTCGGTAGGCACAGAGTTGCCCAAGGAGTTGCTCCGTCCGCGTTTGTGTCTATAATTCGTGCCTTCCAAAACAAAGACTTAGAACGTCCTGCGAACGCGAGGAGGGGGCATGGCCGATGTCGAAAAGCAGATAGTCCAGGTGGTAGTAGCCGTCCTGGGGTCGCTGACTCCGATTCTGATCGAGTTCCTGAAACGGCGCCTGTCCGCGGCAAAGGACGATACCTTGGGCCCCCGTGCCACCGGGAAGTCGCGGAGTCTTCTCGATCTTGCGATCCTCCTTGCATACAGCGCGTTCTTGAGTGCGATCCTCTGCCATTCGATCATCGTTTCAGGTCAGGCGCCAAGTTTCGACGGGATGGTGCTTATTGGCTCCGCATGTATCGCTGCAGGCTGCGCATTCGGACTCTATCTGGCATGGCGCAGAGGAATTGGCGAGATGGCCGCTGGTGCAATGTCGCTCGCGTCATTGATCGTTCTTCTAATTGCGCCGGGTAGCTCCAAAACAGCGACCCAACTACATGGCGTGGAGCCAGGGTTGCCGCTATTGCTTCCGTTGCTCGCGCTAACCTTCGCAACGGCCGCAGCCCTCATGTATGTATCAGGCAACCCGCTAGCACGCGATGTGACACCGGCCCGCCGTCGAGGCGTGACGCTTGGACTTATTGCTCTAGGGTTGTCAACTGCGATAATCCTCGGTTACGACTTCGTTAACGATACCATCGCGGATGAGAAAGCGCCTAAGTTTGAGGGGTCAGACGATCAGAAACATTCCGCTGAAGCTGCGCTGGCCCAGTTGCGCTCACTTGACCTGTGGAACCGCGGGATATTTTATCGGGTGGCATCCGAAAGCATCCTCAGTGACGAATACCGTCGCCAATACTTTGAAATCGTGACTGAAATCAACGCCTTTGAGAAGAAAGCTGCGGAAGCCGCGGCAGCTCAAACGGCGACCTTGAATGCGACTGTATCCGCGAGAGGGGATGGCGCCAACGCACTCGTCGGCGGCGCAGATAACGACGGCCAACGCTCAACGCCTAACCAACTTTCGACAGCCCTTCAAGCTGCGGGACGCGAGACACTAAAACGGATGCGATTCGAATGGCTTAAGACCCTTGAGAGTCACGTCGACAAACTCGATACCCCTTCTCTGACCGACTACCTAGCGACACGTCTCCCGTTCATCCATCCTACACCTCTGATGGCGACTACAAAACAGGTCCCGTTATCAATGCCGGGGCTTACGGCGAGCGACCGTTACAGGACCGTCTCGGAATACAGGTTGCTCTACGCGTTTCCTACCGCGTCCGCCATTCCGTGGGATGCCGCCGCTTTCGTATATCCGTCGACGGTCGTCGCATCGCTTCGACTGCGCGATGGAACGATGATATCCGGCAATTTCCCAGCGCCACCCGATGCCCGTCGAGCAATCGAACGCGCACGGATTGCCGACATGCTTTTCCCGAAAACTACTGACAACGCTTTCAACCGTCACCTCCGGATGCAGATGGCCTTGCCACAACGCGAGGAGGGGTTCCTCGCATACCGAGCAGCGCTCAGGCTAGCAGTGAAAGAGCGGCCGACCGAGCTCGAGAGCCAACTTGACGCCTTTGATTCGTTAACACCCGAACAACAAAGCGCGTTTTCGGAATATGTTGCTCGATCAACACCCGACCTTCCAGTTTTCGATCTTCTGAAATCCCTGGCCGACGGAAAGCCTAAGCTTGACGGTTTTCCCACATCGGCCGCCGCAAGGCTGGATCTCAGCAATCACCTCCGCCGCAACGAGGCCGACCCATGCATCGCCGACCTCGGGGCAAGCGTGCCTGTCTGCAAAGAGCTCGTGCGTATTTTCCAGAAGAACGATACTGACCGCGCGCAACTCGCGAAATTAATCTCCGACAGCGACCGCAACGATATTTCAATTGCGCCGCTCTTTTCTCCCGGTGTCCTCGACTTTGTCACGTCTACTCACGCCCTGCGGAATTCGAAAGAGTTTCTGCAAATCATTTCCGACCCAGTGACTCCAGCTATGCGCGTAATCCTGAAGACACCGTCGTATCTCTCGCTATCAGAGAAATTCGAAACGTTCCGGGCTCTCACGCCGGCGAATCGCGAGCAACTACTTCTGCACGCCGCGATCATGCTTTATCGGGCTTCGGGTAAGGACTCACTCGCGCCGATTCGCGTCGCCGCCTTGCAGGCCAACACTCTATCGCCAACTCTGGCTTGTTTGTTCGCGACGATGCTGATGCTGCCGGGGAGCGTAATCGCTATCGCTTTCGGTGGATTTACGGCACGCAAGCTCGTAGAGCGCGATCGGACGCGCCTCCTGGTTAACGCCGAGACGCAAGCCGGAGAATCGACCGGCGACATTGGACTCCCAGTTGATCTGCTCGGGCGCGAACCACTCCTGGACCACGTCCGAAAGCTCAGCGGTCGAGGGTGGAGCACAATCGCTCTAGTGGGAAGAAGGGGTATAGGCAAAACGCGGATACTCAATGAAATCTACAAACCTTCCGAGCCAACCCCCGCGGACCCTGCTGTAAGCGTGTGGGTTGCCGCTCCCACAAACTATGAGGAAGCTGATTTTGTCGAAAGCCTATTTGAGCGATTAGCATTGCAAACGGAGCATGCTGTCGGGAAAGAACTCGGTGCGAAGCCTTTGCAAGTGCGCTTACTAGAAACCAAGCAAGCTTCTGCTGGAACCTGGATGTTCGCGACGACCATGGCGGCATTCGGGGTATTGGTGATGTTCGCGTTCGGCGAGAAAGCGCGGCCGGAACTCCGTATGGCGTGCATGCCCGTGCTTGTCGTTGCCGCGATGGCCACCTTGGCGCTCGTGCGATATTTAGCGTCCGTGCAACCTGTAGATCTCTCGCCATGGCTTGAACGCGATCGGTCGCGAACGGCGAGCATTGTGTTGATTTATCGCGAGGCGCGCACCGCGCTGCAATACCTCGTCATACGCCGGGGTCGCGCAGGCGCTCCAACGTTGCCGATGGGCTTGATCAACGCGGTGGCGATTGCGCTCGGCGTTACGATTGGGACCCTAATCGGCTTTATAGTGTGGGGATACCAGGACACGTCAACGACTTCGGAGGCGTTGTTCTCAATCGGATGCGGCGTCGCCGCGGCAGTGGTTGCGACTTTCGCCTTTCGGTTGGCCGCAACCGCGTCCAACCGCGGCGACCAATCCGGGTCTAGCATGATGTCTTTGACGTCGAACTATCGTCGCTTCGCGGAGACCGTCGTCCGCCATGTGGATGCCGGCGCGTTTGGCTCCCGACGCCGCGTCATGGTTTGCATCGATGAACTTGATAAGATCGTAGAGCAAAAATCTGTGGGCGAGTTCCTACGGAAGATGAAAGGTATCTTTGAAGTACCTGGCGTTTATTATTATGTTTCTCTTGCTGAGGATACTTTGGCCGGGCTCTATCTGGCATCAGCGGACGGTAAGAATGAGATTGACAGTTCGCTGGATCACATCGTGCGAGTGCCACAACTTGGCTGGAACGACTGTAAGGAGATGGTTCGCGCGTATTGTAAGCGCCGGGGCTTTTCCGACGTTGGCGAACAACTGCTGACGGTGATCGCGGCGGTCTCGTACGGCGTGCCTCGCGATGTGATTCGTCAGTGTGATGAGATGCTAGCCGGCTATATCGGAAGGACGGATGGCAAGCTAGTCATCGAGAACACCGCAGCGATCGCCGCCGCCGTGAGACGCGATCGCGTCGAGATCGCTTGCGAACGCCAAGGATGGCCGATCGAGACGCGTGACAAGTTGCTAAGCACTCCGGATCAGGCTGCAACAGCTATACTGGAGATGCTTCGTGACGAACCCAAAGAGAGCGTTAAACGCCTGCTTGCAATGTTGTGGACGCTTTGCGCGTCCGAGACCGCAGCTTTACTCGGCGGGCAGACGGCCGAAAAACAAAGCGAGCTTATCTTCCGTCTGGGATACGACGTCTCTAGCCGTCCGATCGTGGACATTCTTGCGGCAATTTCGCAGATCTCAATCGAGCTGACCAGCACC
>DATLVW010000929.1:0-6209 GCA_035577085.1 Thermoanaerobaculia bacterium | reverse complement strand
TGGAACGAGTTCTGGGCTGCGCCGGAGCGATGCGCCGCCGTGCGCGCACACAGCGACGGTGAGCCCGATCCCAACTCCCCGATCGATCCCAAAGAATTCGCGATCGGCTCTGAGGATTGGATCGAAGCCAAGCATGCCTGGGAAGCGTTCTGGGCACCGAAGAGCGAGGCACTGCTTCACTATCTCGAGGAAGCGGCGGACATCCAGTCCGAGCCGGTGCCGCCATCCTCCGGCACCGCGAAGCTCAGCTCGATCCGTCAGAAGCTGAACAAGATTCGGGCGCTGAATCGGAAGTGGGGATGCCCGAGCGAGCCATGGGCCAGCGTCTCGCCGAACCTTCTCTGGAACATCGCCAACATTCCGGCATCGCAGGTGTCGATGATCGGCCGCATCGTCGGGCCAGCGTTCGCACCGGTTGCCGCCTGCGCCTCATTCGGCGTGGCGCTGAAACTGGCCGCCGACGCCATCCAGCTCGGCGAAGCGAAAGCGGTCGTCGTAGGCATGACCGATCCCCCGCCGCATCCGCTCGTCATCTCCGCCTTCTACAACGCCAACGTCCTCTCCGCCGACGCCGACATCTCGCGCCCGCTGACGGCGCTCAAAGGAACGCACATCGCCGGCGGGTCGTGCGTCTGGATCGTCGGCGATGCCATGGAGCTGATGGCGCAGGGATTCCGTCCCGTCGGCATGGAGATCGTCGGCATCGGCACGTCGTCGGACGCCCATCACATCATCACGCCGTCGAAAGGCGGTCCGCAGCTCGCGATGAAACAGGCGATGGAGGAAGTGCAGGCCGCCGACGTCACGACCTGGGACATGCACGCCACCGCCACACCCGGCGACGCGCTGGAAGTCGAGAACTCGCTGGAGATGCTGCATCCCGACGTGCTCTTCACCGCACGCAAAGGAACGTTCGGCCACGGCATGTCGGTCGGCGGCGGCTGGGAGCTCACTGCCCAACATCTGGGCATGGCCAAAGGCCGTCTCTATCCGATGGCGCTGACCGAGGGTGAGCTACACGCCGATGTGAAAATCCAGGAAGCGAAATTCGTCTCCAGCGACGGCTGCGACAACGTCGGCCAGGGCTACAGCGGCAAGCTGAGCATGGGCGTCGGCGGCATCAACTCCTGCGTGATCAGCAAGCCGTGGGACGCGAAGATGATCGAGGAGAACGTTCGCAAGGCGGACGTCGTTCCTGCGCTTGCCGGCAAGTTGGACTGAAGGTTCGATCGAAGGGATTACCACAGAGACACAGAGGTCACAGAGTCGAACACTCACTCTGTGACCTCTGTGCCTCTGTGGTGACAAGAGTTTCGTTCGCTACCTCAAACAAGCTGCGCCACGGGAAGAAACGCCGCCCTCATCTCCTTTACGTCGCGAACTGACCGAACGGTCAGTCGGCGCGCTGGCGACGGGATTGCACCACAGCAGCGGCGCTTCAAGCTCATGCTTTCGAAACGACTCTCCCTCCTCTTGCTTGCAGTGACGTTCAGCGCTTCCGCGCAGACGCCGGCGCAGCCTCTCCGCCTCACGCTCGAAGACGCCATCCACATGGCCCTCGGCAACGGGACCCAGGCGGAGCTAGCGCGGTCGAACGAGCAGATGGCGCGCATTGCGCGCAGTGAAGCGCTGAGCGCGCTGATGCCGCAGGCGGATGTGAAGCTGATGCAATACAGCCAGTCCATCAACCTGGCCACGTTCGGCTTTTCTTTGCCCGGACTACCGCCGGTCATCGGTCCCTTCAATGTCACCGATGGGCAGCTCTCCGCGGCCGTCCAGGTCTTCAACTTCGCGGCCTTGCGGCGCTACCAGTCGCTGAAAAGCTCGGCCGAAGCGAGTCACTACCAGAACGAGCAGGCGGAGAACGACGTCGCCGCAGCGGTGGCACGGCTCTATCTGATCGCGCAACGTGCGCAGTCGCAGATCGACGCGCGTCAGGCTGACGTGGCGCTCTTCACGCGGCTGCTGCAGACAGCGCAGGATGAATTCAAAGCGGGCACCGGCACCCGTCTCGACGTCGCACAAGGGAATGTGCAGCTTGCGCGCGCCCGTCAGGCCTTGCTCATCGCCCAGAATGACCGGCAGAACGCGACGCTCGCGCTCCTCAACGCCATAGGCGCGGACGAATCGAGCGACGTCATCTTCACCGCCCTCACTTCCGCCCCGACGAGTGTTCCCGATCTCGATCCCTCCCTGACGACCGCCAAAGAACATCGCCCCGAGCTGCGTCAGGCCACCGAGCAGGTGCGCGCCGCGCAACTCACCGTTGAGGCTGCCCGTGCGCGCCTCCTGCCCAGTGTCTCGCTCGACTTCGAGGGCGACATGAGCGGCAACAGGACCAACGATCTCCATTGGACGCGCCGTATCGCCGCCAACCTCGGCGTCCCGCTCTTCCGCGCCGACATCAACGCCAACATCGCCCGCGCCAAAGTGATGTTGCACGATGCCGAAACGCAGTTGTCGCAACGCCAGCGCGACGTCGAGCAGGATGTCCGACGCTCCGTCATGTCGCTGCAGAACGCCGAGTCGCGCGTGGCCGTCGCAACAGAAAGCGTGACGGTCGCCGAAGAAGCGCTGACCGTTGCAGGCGACCGCCGCGCAGCCGGCTACGGCTCGCCGGTCGAAGTCGACCGCGCCCAGGACGCCTATCGCCAGGCGCACGAAGATCTCATCGCCGCGCAGGCCGATGCCGCAGCCGCGCAGTTCGACTACGAGCACGCCACCGGCGGCATTCGTCGCTACATCACGAACGCGAGCAACAGCGCTCCCGAGGGAAAGCCGTGAGTTCCGCCGCAGCGACGTTTGATGCCGCGGGAAGCTTTCCCGCACGGCCGGAGCGCAAGCCGGTCAACAAATGGCTGGTCACAGTCTCGATCACATTCGGGACGCTGATGGGCGCGATCGACGCCTCCATCGTCAACGTTGCCGTCCCTCACCTCACCGGCTCCCTCGGCGTCACGATCGAACAGATCACCTGGGTCACGACCGGGTTCGTCATCGCCACGGTCATGGTCATGCCGCTGACGGGATTTCTGGCGCGGCTCTTTGGCCAGAAGCGCGTCTACATGGCCTGCCTGGCGCTCTTCGTCATCGGATCGGCACTTTGCGGGATGGTGCGCACGCTGCCGCTCCTCGTTTTCTTCCGCATCCTGCAGGGACTTGGGGCGGGCGCCTTGCAGCCAACCGAGCAGGCCATTCTTCGCCAGACCTTTCCTCCGAAAGAGCAAGGGATGGCCATGGCGCTATTCGGGATGGCGGTCGTGCTCGGCCCCGCCTTCGGCCCCACGCTCGGCGGATACATCGTCGACAACTATTCGTGGCCGTGGATCTTCTACATCAACGTCCCCATCGGGATCATTTCGCTCGTCATGGTCTCGCGCTTCGTGCACGAGCCCGAGGACGTCCGCGCGGCGATGCAGCAGATGGCGGTACGTCAACGGAAGAACATGGACTGGGGCGGCATCGCGCTCCTCTTCCTCGGCCTGGGGACCATGCAGTACGTCCTCGAGGAGGGAGGACGCAACGACTGGTTCCAGTCTGGTGAGATCAAGATCATCGCGCTGGTCGCCATCGTGTCGCTCCTTGCTCTGGTCATTCGCGAACTGAGTGCGCGGGTGCCGGCAGTCGACTTCTCGCTCTTCAAGGACGTCGTGTTCGCGTCCGGCACGCTGATCGGCGCCGTCATGTTCGCCATGCTATTGGCGGTGACGTTCCTGCTCCCGCTATTCATGCAGTTTGAGCTCGGTTTCTCCGCAACGCAGGCGGGTCTGGCGATGATGCCAAGAAGCCTCTGCATGCTCGTGGTGATGCCGATCGTCGGGCGGCTCTACAACAAGGTTTCTCCGCGTCTGGTCGTCGCCTTCGGCATCCTGCTCTTCGCCTACACGGCCTGGCTGATGGGACACTACACGCTGGCCAGCGGGACCGTTGACGTAGTCAAGGTTCTGATCATCCAGGGGGTGGCATTCAGTTGCCTTTGGATACCGCTGACGACGATGTCCCTCAGCACGATCCCGCGTCATCGAATGTCCGACGCCACCGGACTGAACTCGCTGCTACGGCAGACCGGAGGCTCGGTTGGGCTGGCCGTGTTTGCGACGCTCCTTGCCCGCTACGCCACGCGCGCCCGCGGCGACATGCTGCCTCACTTCTCGATGTCGAGTCCGTCGATGATCGCGCGCATGGGCGGCATCCAACGAATGCTGCAGGCGCGCGGGCTCGATGCCATGGCCGCGCGAAACGCCGCCGCGCGCATGATCGACGGCGGACTTCGGCAGCAGGCCATGATGCTCTCGTTCGAGAAATTGTTTTATCTGTCAGGAATCCTGTTCCTATGCGTTCTGCCTCTCGTCTTCTTCCTGAAGATGCCGAAGAGTGCGGAGAAGATCGACGTTCATGTGGAGATGTAGATGACGACCAACGGAACCACCGCCGGCACGATGCCGGAAATCGCCGAGCACGAGCCGGCAATCGCGCCCTCGAAGGCGAAACGCCTCTATCTCATCCTCGGCGGCGCCGTCGTGCTGCTGCTGATCGGCTACCTGCTTTACGCGTTCATGTCCGCCGGTAAAGAGAGTACCGACGATGCGCAGGTCGGCGCCGATATCGTGCCCATCGCGGCGCGCGTGGCCGGACAAGTGACCGCGGTCTACATCGTCGAGAATCAGCCGGTCAAAGCCGGTCAACCGATCGCCGACCTCGATCCGTCCGACGCGCAGGTGAAAGTCGCGCAGGCCGAGGGCGATCTGGCGACCGCGCAGGCACAGGCTGCCGATGCCGACGCACGCACGGCAGTGACTTCGGCGAACGCGCGCGGCGCACTCACCTCGGCGCAAGGTGCACTGCAAAGCTCGAAGGAGAGCGTCGACACTTCCGCGGCGTCGATCAACGAGGCGCATGCCGCAGTCACGCGTGCAACCGCAAACGCGCAGAAAGCGCGGCTCGACTTCCAGCGCGCCGAGGAGCTGGGCGGCAAGGGAGATATCTCGAAGGCGCAGGTCGATGCAGCACGCGCGGCGCACGAATCCGCCGACGCCGATCTCGCGCAGGCACGCGCCCGCGTCAGCGAGGCCGAAAACAGTCGTCAGGCTGCACAGGCCAATGTCCAGACCGCACAGGGACGCGTGCAGCAGAGTGCACCCGTGCAGGAGCAGATCACGGCAGCACAGGCGCAGGCTCGCCTCGCGCACGCACGCATCGCTACTGCCGAAGCCGCGCTTCACGCCGCGCAATTGAACCTTTCCTACACGAAGATCATCGCCCCTCGGGACGGCATCGCCTCCAAGCTCGCCGTTCACGCCGGCTCCTACGTCACCGCGGGCATGCCGATCGTCCAGCTCGTTCCGCAAACGACGTACATCCTGGCAAACTTCAAAGAGACGCAGATGGCCGGCATGCGCCCCGGTCAGCGCGCCACCGTCCGCATCGACGCCCTCGGCCGCCGCGACTTCGAAGGCAAAGTAGAAAGCCTCTCCGGCGGCACCGGCGCCTCGTTCTCCCTTCTCCCCCCCGACAACGCCTCCGGCAACTTCGTGAAGGTAGTCCAGCGCGTCCCAGTGCGCATCTCCTGGAACGGCCCACCAGCCGATCAAGTGGCGGTCGGCTCCTCGGCGGAAGTGACGGTGTTTACGAAGTAGGGGCTGCGTCCGAAGTAGTTTCGCGCTTCGTAGCGCCGTCGGCTCGACGGCTGTACCGCCAGCGGCTCGCTGGCGAACCCTCAAGAACAGCAGCACGCGCGCCTGAATCGCCGCTTCGCGTTCAGAAAACTCGGGACGTCGCGTTCCACAGGCGCTGAGGACGACGAGATGCGGCGGTCAAGGTCACAATCTGTGACCTTGAAGGATGAGGTGGTCACAGTCTGTGACCACCTCCGGAACCTGAAAAACACTCCCTATGAATCGGGCAGCCAGAACTGTGGCGGTCGAGAAAGTGAAACACCTTGTTTCACAATTCCGATGTTCGCCGCCCACCTCGCCAGGCGCTTAAATTGTGCAAGGGGTCATTGCACAATAATGATCGAGTGGCTCGCCGCGGGAATCTCGGGATTCTCGGATGGTCAGAAGACACCGCCGGGCAAGAATGCCCGACGGGAGCAGGCAAGAATGCCTGCGCTACTCTTTAGCCCTTCGCTCGCATCACGACAAACGTCACATCGTCATTCGGCGACGCTCCCGGTTTTACTGCTTCCCAGCGCCGTCACTTTGAGAAGG
>DATLVW010000928.1:0-6218 GCA_035577085.1 Thermoanaerobaculia bacterium | reverse complement strand
AGGTGTACTTCCACTCCTCGAGCCGTGTGGTCGGCCAGCCAAGGGCGTTGAAGCGCTCCGCTGCCTGCGAACGGATGCGGCGGACGCGCTCCGGCTCGCCATCGATGTGTTCCGGCTCGATGGCGGAGAGCGGGATCTCGCGATCAAGAACGCTGCTCATCGTGCCGCCGCGACCTCTTCTTCAATCCACTCGTAGCCCTTCTGCTCGAGCTCTTCCGCCAGCTCCTTGCCACCCGACTTCACGATCCTGCCGTCGGCGAGAACATGAACGAAGTCGGGGACGAGATAACGAAGCAGACGCTGGTAGTGCGTGATGACGAGCACCGAATGCTTCTCGCTGCGAAGGGCATTGACACCCTGGGCGACGATACGAAGCGCATCGATATCGAGGCCGGAGTCGGTCTCGTCGAGGATGGCAAGCTTCGGATCGAGCACGGCCATCTGGAAGATCTCGTTGCGCTTCTTCTCGCCGCCCGAGAATCCTTCGTTGACGCCGCGGCTCATGAATGCTTCGTCGAGCTCGACGAGCTTCATCTTCTCGCGTGCGAGCTGCAGGAACTCCATCGCGTCCAGCTCTTCCTCGCCGCGGTGCTTCCTGACGGCGTTGAGCGCGGCCTTGAGGAAGTAGATGTTGTTCACGCCGGGGATTTCGACCGGATACTGCATGGCCAGGAACACCCCTTCGCGCGATCGCTCTTCGGTCGGCAGAGTGAGCAGGTCCTTCCCCTGAAACAGCACGCTTCCCGAGCGCACTTCGTACTTCGGGCGTCCCGCCAGAACATTCGCGAGCGTTGATTTTCCGGAGCCGTTCGGCCCCATGATTGCGTGCACCTCGCCTACGCCAACATGCAGCGTGAGGCCTTTGAGGATTTCCTTGCCGTCGATTCCGGCGTGCAGGTCTTTGATGTCGAGCATTAACCGACTGATCCTTCCAACGAGACTCCCAACAACTTCTGTGCTTCCACTGCGAACTCCATCGGCAATTCTTTGAACACTTCGCGGCAGAAGCCGTTGACGATCATCGAGACGGCGTCCTCCGCGGAGATGCCGCGTTGCTGGCAGTAGAAGAGCTGGTCTTCGCCGATCTTCGACGTCGACGCTTCGTGCTCCATCTTCGCCGTCGAGTTGCGAACTTCGATGTAGGGGAACGTGTGCGCGCCGCATTTGTCGCCGAGGAGGAGCGAGTCGCATTGCGAGTAATTGCGCGCCCCTTCAGCCGACTTCATGATCTTCACCTCGCCGCGATAGGTCTGCTGTCCGCGGCCGGCGGAGATTCCCTTCGACACGATCGTCGAGCGGGTGTTCTTGCCGAGGTGAATCATCTTCGTGCCGGTATCAGCCTGCTGGCGGTGGTTGGTCAGCGCGACCGAGTAAAACTCGCCCACCGAGTTGTCGCCCTGCAGGATGCAGCTCGGGTACTTCCAGGTGATCGCGGAGCCGGTTTCCACCTGCGTCCAGGAAAGCTTCGCGTTCTTGAAAGCCTTGCCGCGCTTGGTGACGAAGTTGTAGATGCCGCCCTTTCCTTCCTTGTCGCCCGGATACCAGTTCTGCACCGTCGAGTACTTGATCGACGCGTTGTCGAGGGCGACGAGCTCGACGACCGCGGCGTGCAACTGATTCTCATCGCGCATCGGGGCGGTGCAGCCTTCGAGATAGCTGACGGTGGCACCTTCATCGGCCACGATCAGCGTCCGCTCGAACTGGCCGGTGCCGGCGCTGTTGATGCGGAAGTAGGTCGACAGCTCCATCGGGCAGCGAACGCCTTTCGGGATGTAGCAGAACGAGCCATCGGTGAAGACAGCGGCATTGAGCGTGGCAAAGAAGTTGTCGGTGTAGGGAACGACCGATCCGAGGTACTTGCGAACGAGTTCAGGGTGATTCTGAACGGCATCGGAGAACGAGCAGAAGATGATGCCGACCTTGGCCAGCTCGGCGCGGAACGTCGTCGCGACCGAGACGGAGTCGAAGACTGCATCGACGGCGACACCCGACAAGCGCTTCTGCTCATCGAGCGAGATGCCGAGCTTTGCGAACGTCGCGCGCATCTCCGGATCGACTTCGTCGAGCGAGTTGAGCTTCTTTTTCTGCTTCGGCGCCGAGTAGTAGACGATCGCCTGGTAGTCGATCGGTCCGTACGTCACGTTGGCCCACGTTGGTTCTTTCATGGTGAACCAGTGACGAAGGGCTTTGAGCCGGAACTCGAGCATCCACTCAGGCTCGTTCTTCTTCGCGGAGATGAGCCGGATGATGTCTTCATTCAGGCCGGGCGGCGCCTGATCGGCTTCGATGTCGGTGACGAAGCCGTACTTGTACTCCTGGCTGGCAATCTGTTCGATGGTGCTGGTCATGATTCCCTGCAATTCATAATTGACTCTCAGCTCTCATGGACAACATGGGCTTGTCGATCTGCGCTACCGGCATGACCCCGCGGGTGAGATCGCCGAGCGTGACTTGTTCGAAGGCTCCCTTGACCGCGCGGTTGATGCCGAACATGAAGCGGCGCGAGGGGCACGCTACACGAATCGCGCAGGCGGCATGGCCCTGGTCGTCGGTTGTCTCGCATTCGACGAGATCCCAGGGACCTTCGAGCGCCTCAATCAGGTATCCGAGCGTCACCGTCTCCGCATCGCCGCGAAACGAATAGCCACCACCAACGCCGCGCTGCGATTCGATGACCTCACTTTGGTGAAGCATTTTTAGCACTTTCGTAACCATTGGAACCGGCAGGTGATAGAAGCCGGCGATCTCACGCGCCGAGGCTACTTCGCCGTTGTGCCGGGCAAGATAGACGGCAGCAAGGAGCCCGTAGTCAGTGAGTTTGGAGATTTTCAGCATCGCGGTTCCCGAAGGGAGCGAAACAGTACCACTCCGGTACGGTATGCACAACCGCCATGAGGGCTCACACCTTCCCCCACCCGTCAAATGTGGTACTCATGCGAGACTCTTTTGTGCTAAATTGATCGAACCTCAATCAGCGATGAGCGACTGATCCTTTTTTGGGATCGTGACTGGAATCACAGGCCGATGGTTGCAAGACACATAAATTCCACAACCAAACACCAGCCCGGTTGCGGTGGCGTGGGCGTCACCGCTCGATCTACATCTAACAATCAGGACTCAGGAGGAGAAATCGTATGAACAAAATGGTTACCCGGCTCTCGCTTTTCGTACTCATGTTCTTGCTGGTCACCATGTCCGCTTCCGCTCAGGCGACGCGTACGTGGGTTTCCGGCGTCGGTGACGACGTCAACCCGTGCAGCCGCACCGCGCCTTGCAAGACGTTCGCGGGCGCAATCTCGAAGACGGCATCCGGCGGTGAGATCGATGTGCTCGATCCGGGTGGGTTCGGCACGGTCACGATCACGAAGCCAATCACCATCGACGGCACCGGCACGTTTGCCTCGTCCCTGGCCTCAGCCACGACCGGCTTCCTCATCAGTTCGTCGGTCGCCAACACCAGCGTCACTATTCGCGGCATTTCGATCAACGGAGCCGGAACGACCCTGGGCACTAACGGCATCCGCGTTCTCACGAACGCAGGCGCGACGGTCTTTGTGCATGTCGAGGACTGCGTCATCCAGAATTTCAGCACCGCCGGTATCAACGTTGCGACGAGCGCCGCGGCGAGCATCTTTGTTCGCAACTCGGTGATTCGGAACAACGCCGAGGGAATGCACGTGGTCCCGACTGGCGGCACGGTCGACCTCCATATTGAGAACTGTCAGATCGATCAGAACTCCGTCTGGGGCGTGAACGCCGACAACAACATCAAGGCATCGATCGTCGGTACGAGCCTGAACCACAACCTGGCAGGCCTGCTCGTATCGGCGACGACGGTCGAAGTCGATTGCGACCGCTGCGACATGAATTTCAACACGAACGGTATCTTTGCCGGCAATGGAGGGTCCCCGGTGGTCCGCCTGACCCACTGCATGATCACGGGCAACGCGACCAATGGAGTCTTCTTGAACGGCGGTACCGTCAGAGGCTTCACCAGTAACCTCATCGAAGGGAATGGTGGCAACAACACGATCACGACCGTCGCACCTCAGTAATTTCGCTCCCGTTTGCCAGCCTCAACCCCTTGCGTCGCGTGACGCAAGGGGTTTTTTATTGGCATGCTCGATGCGATGGATCATGGGCAATGACCAACCGATCTCTCGCGCTTATCGTCGCGTTCGCCCTGATGGCCTGCCGGGGTCAGGATCAGCCCAAGCGAGCGACGCCGAACTACGCAGTTGTCTCAGAGGGTTCGGCGGATGGTGTCACGTCAACGATCAACGGTCCGGGAGAGAAGCCCGCGCCCGTGACGGATACAAACGCCGATACAACGACGAACTTCACGCTCCCGAACAATCCCGATCCGCTGGGCAACGCAGCCACCGGCACGAGCGTCGCCGGAACGCTGCCGTCAACTCCGAGCTACCCGGCCAGCGCGAGCACCGCCCCCGTCCGCCGAGTATCCCAACCACGCACGGACACACACGGGATGGCCAGTTCCAGCGCCCCGATCGCGATCGACACGATCGGTAGCACGACGCCGCCAATGGCGAAGGAGACTGGGACGAAGCCGCGCTCGGACTCCGACGCCGACACAACGACGGCCTCTTCCGACACGACGTCGACGGACACGACCACTTCGGCCGGCCCGGGAACGACGTCCTCTGCACCAAAGAAGAAAACGAACGCTGGCAAGAAGCCAGAAGACCAGCCGCCGCCACCGCCGCCGCCGCCGCCAGACACGACCGGCACTCAGGGATAGTGCTCTCCAACTCCCGGACTCCTCACTCCCACGTTAGAATGCGCGCCCGATGCCGCGCCTTTCCTTTCAAGACCTGATCTTTCGCCTCCAGACCTTCTGGGCCGAACACGGCTGCATGATCGAAACGCCGCTCGACGTCGCGGTTGGTGCCGGCACGATGCACCCCGCAACCTTCCTGCGCGTTCTGGGGCCGGAACCGTGGAACGCCGGCTACGTACAACCGTCGCGCCGCCCCGCCGACGGCCGCTACGGCGACAACCCTTTCCGCCTCGGCAAACACTATCAGTTTCAGGTGGTCCTCAAGCCCTCGCCGTTGAACGTGCAGGATCTCTATCTCGACTCCCTGCGTGCGATCGGCCTCGACCTCACCCGCCACGACATCCGCTTCGAGGAGGACAACTGGGAGGCTCCCACCCTCGGCGCGTGGGGCGTCGGCTGGCAGATTCTGCTCGACGGCATGGAGATCACGCAGTTCACCTACTTCCAACAGGCCGGAGGAATCGATCTGTCGCCCATCTCCGCGGAGATCACATACGGTCTGGAGCGCCTGACGATGTTCCTTTCGCGTCAGTCGAGCGTCTACGACATCGAGTGGGGAGCAGGCTTCGGCTACGGGCCGGTGCGCAAGCAGGATGAATACGAGTTTTCGAAGTACTACTTCGAGACCGCGGACATCGACATGCACTGGCAGCTATTCAAGTTGTACGAAAAGGAAGCGCAACACTGTCTCGATGAATCGCTCGTGCTCCCCGCGTATGAATGGACGCTGAAGTGCTCGCACGTCTTCAACACGCTCGATGCACGCGGTGCGGTCTCCGTGACCGAGCGGGTCGGCGTGATGAAGCGCGTTCGTGATCTCGCGGTACGCTGCGCGCATCAATTCCTCGCGTCTCGCGAAGCGCTCGGATTTCCGCTCCTCGGGGAGCACGCGTAATGGCCGAATACTTTTTCGAGCTGCTCACCGAAGAGATTCCCGCGTGGATGCACGAAGCAGCACACGCTGCTTTGCTCCAGCAACTGACGAAACTGACCCACGACCTCGGCGAGCCTGCCGGCGACCGCAACCCCGTCATCGTCAACAGCACGCCGCGCCGCATCATCTTCTTTCTCTCCCGCATTCCGTTGCGCGAGAGCGACCGGGAAGAGGAAGTCAAAGGCCCGCCGATCAAGGCAGCGTATGACGCGGAAGGAAAGCCGACGCAGGCACTGAACGGCTTCCTGAAAAAGAACAACGCGGCGATTGAGGACCTGATCACGGGCGGCGACTACATCCGCATCCGGCGTCAGATCAAAGGCCGCGCGGCGGATGAGATCCTGCAGCAACGCATACCGCAGATCGTCGAATCGCTTCGCTGGCCGAAGATGATGCGATGGGGCAAAGGCGAGCACTCCTACATCCGTCCGATTCACTCGGTCGTCTCCGTTCTCGACGGCGCGCATCTTCCGATCACGATTT
>DATLVW010000927.1:0-7005 GCA_035577085.1 Thermoanaerobaculia bacterium | reverse complement strand
CATCGAGACCAGCGATCGTAGCGATCTGTCCGTACGTTGCCACGCGTCCGCGCGGGATGCGTTTCACCGCTGCGTAGATGGCTTTGCGGCGGGTGTCGGGTTTCGGGGGTCGGATGTCGGAGAGAGGCACCGCGAGAGTTTATCGCCGTCGCTCCGACCCCCGACTCCCGACACACGATTCCCCCCATCTGCTAACATGCACACCCTTTTGGTCACCTAAAGGAGTCGATATGCCTCGCGCGTTTGCTTCCGGTCAGATTGCTTTCGGCCTCGTCTCGATCCCGGTGAAGCTCTTCTCGGCCACCGAGGCGAGCGAGAAGATCAGCTTCAACATGATTCACAAGGACTGCGGGAATCGCGTCCAGCAGCAGCTCTTCTGTCCCAAAGACGAGCGCACCATCTCGCGCGAAGAGGTCGTCAAAGGGTTCGAATTCGCGAAGGGACAGTACGTCCTCTTCAACGAGGAAGAGCTGAAGACGCTGGAAGAGAAGGCCACGCAGGCGATCGAGATCAGCGAGTTCCTGCCGAAGGAAGCGATCGATCCTATCTACTTCGCGAAAGCGAATTACGTTGCGCCGGACAAAGGCGGCGAGCGCGCCTACTCGCTGCTCACCAAGGCGATGGAGCAGACCGGCCGCTGGGCGCTGGCGAAGTATGCGGCGCGCGGCAAGCAGTACCTCGTCATCCTCCGCCCGCTAGGCAATGGCCTGGTGATGCAGCAACTTTTCTATCCCAACGAGATCCGGTCTATGGACGAGCTCGACCTCGGCGACGCCATCGTCAAAGACAACGAGCTCAAGATGGCCGTGCAGCTCGCCGAGATGGGAGCCGCTGACGAGTTCCATCCGGAGAACTACCGCGATGAAGTCGCCGACCGGATCCGGGCCACGATTCAGCGGAAGATCGAGGGGGAGGAGATCACGTCGAACCTCGTCGAAGAGCCGCGTGCGCAGGTCATCGATCTGATGGAAGCGCTCAAGGCCAGTCTGGCCAAGCCGCGCGCGAAGTCCAGCACGAAGAGCAACGCCGCGCCGGTGCGGATGCAGGCGAAAGCGGAAGAGAAACGCAAACCGGCGCAGGCGTCGGCGCGAAAGGTTGCCGCCAAAGCCGGCTCGCGCTCGCGTTAGGACAGCGGAACGCTGCCGTCCGGAGGCTGGCCTGGCGGCGTCTCGCCGCCAACCGGCCGCTCACGCGCGTTCTCTCCGCTAGAATCGAGCTATGTCCTACTCCGTGCGGGAAGTCTCGGCCATGCTCGGGCTCTCCGCGGCGCAGATCCGCTCGTATGCCGCGAAGGGATTTCTGACGCCCGAACGCGACGCGGGTGGCGATCTCCACTTCGGATTTCAGGACCTCGTCATTCTTCGCACTGCCGCCGAGCTGACCGCGGCACACATCCCGACGCGCAAAATCCGCCGCGTGCTGGCGAGCGTGCGCGAGCAATTGCCGGAAGGACGATCGATCGCCGGAGTCCGCATCGCCGCGGACGGGGAGCGTGTCGTCGTCCGCGACGGCGAGACGGTCTGGAATCCGGAATCTGGCCAATCGCTCTTCGATTTTTCCGTCGCGGAGATTGCGGACAAGACCAAGCCGGTCGCGCTCGCCGCCGTGCGCGATGCGAGGTCTCGCCGCGAGGACGACCTCGGTGCCGACGCCTGGTACGAGCTCGGATCCGATCTCGAAGTCAGCGCGCCCGAGGAAGCAAGGGATGCGTATGAGAAAGCGGTGGCTCTCGATCCTGCCCACATCGACGCCCACGTGAACCTCGGCAGGTTGCTGCACGAAAACGGCGAGCCCGCCGCAGCCGAAGTTCACTATCGCGCCGCGCTCAAAGCCGACGCGCAGCATCCCGTGGCGATGTTCAACCTCGGCGTCGCACTCGATGACCTCGGCCGCCTGACGGAGGCCGCCGACACGTACCGAAGAGCTCTCGAGCTCGATCCTGAAAACCCCGACGCACACTACAACCTGGCTGGAATCATGGAGAGGCAAGGGGACAAGGCGGGAGCGGTGCGCCATCTGACCAGATATCGGGCGTTGACGCGCTAGGTAGGTGCCAAAGAAGCTTCACCACAGAGGCACAGAGATCACAGAGATTCCCTCTGACTACTGCACGCTACGGCCGCCGCCGATGGTCGCACCAGAGTCCGAGTGCACCGGCGCCTTGCCACTGTTGAGGAAATCTTGCATCACCTTCATTCGGTGGGGGATGAAGACCTGCATGGCGGCAGAGATGGTAAAACGTGCGCCGGCCTCGCCAGGCTCCAGCAGGTGCTCATCGATTTGCTGAAGATGGTCGCCCGGCCGAGGGAACACCACTCCTTCACCGACAGGACCGCTCACAACGTGGCAGCCGATGCAGGTCTGTGTATCCGCGCGTTGAACGATCTGCGAAGGTGTCAGAGTGCTTCCGATCCGCGTCAGCTCGGCAGCGATTCGGTTGTTGAAGTCCGTTCCCTCAGATGTGGTCAACCCTATTGTGAACGGCGAGTCAAGTATGAATAGCGGCACCGTGTCGCTGGGATTGGATTCGGCCATGAGATATTCGGACGGAACATTCATGAAGTACTCATTGACATCGCGAACGGCGAGGGTGCTGACCTGCGTGACGAAGTTGTCGCGGAAACGCCGGGCTTGCGGCGTGTCGAGATGGGAATCAAAGAACGTACCGAAGATCATGTTCTCCAGAACGTCGGGTCTCATGGTGATGCGGCAATCAGCCGCCGTGCAATCTCTCGTGGCGCGGAACTGGTACATGCGGAGCCCCGTCGCGCCCGTCCTATTATGCGACGTTCGGATGCCGCCGGCGCCACTGTAATTCTCGGCGCGGACAACGGGCGAGAAGCCGGGCAATCCCTGAAAGAAGAACATTTCCAGCTGCGCGCGACGTTCGTCCATCGATCCGACGGCGGACAAGTCGGCCCAGAATGCCGCCACGGGACGGCACCCGTACAGACCGGCTTCGGGATGCGGATTTGGAAGAACAGCCTCGAAGATGATGTGAAATAGATCCGACACGACGGGCGAAGGCCGGGCAAAGATGAGGCGATACTGCCCGCAGTTCGAGCCGTCGGCAGGAGCCAGATCGAAGCGATTGATGATGCCGATGGGGATGAAACGTCCCGGCGTGAAGGGCGGATCGTTCGCTAACAGCCCTTCCGGAACCGGGCAGCGGCGCGGAAACCCGTTGAAGGAAGCGCCGCCGTCGACCAGGAAATCGTCGCAATGAGGTCCATCGGGCGAGACCAGCCCGGGCTTTGCGTTAAACGTATCGAGCCATTGCTGGTAGAGCTGAACAGGCGTAGTTTGTGTTCCTGCCGTAAGCGTCGTCAGAACCCGCTCGAAGGAAAACCCATCGAGGATGGCCTTGTCCGTCACAGCGAATGACCGGCGGGCATCGAGCGGGGCTGATTGGGGGGGAGTAGCGGTCCGGCGCCGCGTCGCGCCGATGCACAACATCACGACGCAGAAAAGGAAGAGCAGCGCCCGAGTCGTTCTACGCATAATCCCCATGGTAGCGCGTTCACCTCCGTCAGGGAATTCGCGGTCGTTACAGTCACACCTGCTACCCTTACCACGTGTCCACCATCGCTCCCGAGCCTGCGCCATCCGAGCGGCTCCTGGCGCTCGACGTCTTTCGCGGCATCACCATCGCCGGAATGCTGCTCGTCAACAATCCGGGGAGTTGGAGCGCGATCTATCCGCCGCTCGAGCATGCGGATTGGAACGGCTGGACGCCGACTGACCTCGTCTTCCCGTTCTTCCTCTTCATCGTCGGCGTGACGACGCATCTCTCGCTCAGCAAGCGCGACCCGGCCACGCTGACGATGAAGATCATCCGTCGCGGCCTGATGATCGTGCTGGCCGGCGTGCTGCTCAACGCCTTCCCCTTCTTCTGGTGGGGGAAGATGGCGGGCATCCCTGACCCGACATTTCTTCAGCGGGTTCTGTGGCGCGCGCAGCACCTGCGCTACATGGGCGTCCTGCAGCGGATCGGATTTGCGTACATCGGCGCGGCGCTCCTGACGTTGCGCACCTCGTGGCGGCAGCAGAACGCCATCGTCGTGGCCATCCTCCTCGGCTACTGGATGATCATGACGCTCGTTCCCGTTCCCGGCACGGGCACGATCGGCTACTTCCTTCTCGACCAGCCGGATAAGACTCTGGCCGCCTACACCGACCGTCTCATCCTCGGCACGAATCACATCTGGGTCTCGACGAAAACGTGGGATCCCGAAGGTCCGCTCTCGACGCTGCCGGCGATCGCCACCGCCATGCTCGGCATCTTCGCCGGCCGTTGGCTGACGGACAAGAAACGCTCGCTGCTCGAGCGGATCGCAGGGCTTTTCGGCGTGGGATGTCTGGCCATGGTCGCCGGCGAGTTGTGGAGTTGGGTCTTTGCGATCAACAAGAATCTCTGGACGTCGAGCTATGTCGTCTTCACGGCCGGCTTCGCCTGCGTAATGCTGGCCACCTGCCTCTGGATCCTCGACGTGAACCAGGTTCGCGGCTGGTCGCGGCCGTTCGCAATCTACGGCCTCAATCCTCTCGTGGCGTTCGTCGGCTCGGGGGTAATGGCGCGCTGCACCGACTCGCTCATCAAGCTCGACGTTGGCGGGAAGAAAGTCTCGCTTCATCAGGCCGTCTACGACGTCGTCTTCGCTCCCTGGTTCCCCCCAAAGTTCGCTTCCCTCCTCGGCGGACTCGCCTTCGTCGCGTTCTGGCTGGCCATTCTCTGGCTGCTCGAACGGCGCAACATCATTGTGAAGTTGTAAACAGCGCGGTTGCGCGGCTGTCGAATGTGGGTATTCTTCAAGCTTGGACTTGAAAAACTCATGTTTCGGGAGACCTTGATGCGGAGAGCGATGGTTACAGCCGTTGTCACGATGCTCATGACGATCGGCGCGGCTGCACAAAATAACGCTGCACAACACGATCATTCGATGATGGCGATGTCTGCCGAGGCGGAGGCGGAGCATCTTGCGCGGCTGAAGGCTGTCCTCGAAGCGGGCTCGTCGCACGGACCAGTGATTCCGCAACCGGAGAACGTTCAGGGCCTCGCGGTCCAGAACATCGCCATGACGGCGAAGAGCTTTTCGTTCACGCCCAACTCAATCACGGTGAACCAGGGGGATCTGGTGAACATTACGTTCAGCGTCCCCTCCAACGACCCTTCGAGCGTGGGTCACGGTTTATTGATGGAGACGTACGTCGAGAACGGAGTGAACGTTGCGCGCGGCTCTTCCAAGCTGATCTCGTTCACGGCCACGACGGCCGGCAACTTCCAGTTTGCGTGCAATGTCCCGGACTGCGGCACCGGCCACTCCAGCATGTTCGGCCTTCTGATCGTGAAAGCGGTGGCCAATCCGGCACCGACGATCAGCAGCATCGCTCCCACGAGCGGGGTCACGCCCGGCGGGACGCAGGTCACGATCACCGGGACGGGATTTCTGAGCGGAGCGACGGTCAAATTCGACGGAATCGCGGCATTCATCGTATCGGTGACTGCTACTTCGATCGTGGCCGTGATTCCCCCTCATGCAGCAGGGAAAGTCGACGTCGTGGTCGCGAACACCGACGGACAGTCGGCGACGCTGCCGCAGGGCTTCACCTACGCTTTGCCCGCGCCAACGATCACCGATGTTTCTCCGGCCACCGGACCAACAACCGGAGGGACGCTAATCACGATCACGGGGACGAACTTCCAGAGCGGCGCGACGGTGAAGATCGGCGCGTCGCAGGCGACAGACGTCAATGTGGTCAGCTCGACATCGATCACTGCGCGGACACCACTTGGTCCCGTGACGGCACAACTCGCTGTTGATGTCGTCGTCACGAATCCTGACAGCACGAAAGCGACAGCGACAGGTGGGTTCACCTACTCGGTGCCGCCGCTGGCGGTGATCAGCGTGACCCCGAACATTGTCCTCCCCCTTGGCGCGCCTGGCGCCGGACCGGTAGTCGTCACGATCTTCGGCGCGGGTTTCACCACGACTCTCCCGACGACTGTGACCGTCGACGGCGTCGCGGCGACCGGTGTGCAGGTGGTCGATCCGGTCACGTTGCATGCGACGTTTCCGGCGCGAGCCGCCGGGACGAAAGACGTCGTGGTTACGGTGGGCAGCACGAGCGCAACGCTGAAGAACGGATTCTCCTGGCAGAACGCGCCGTCAAGACATCGCGCCTCGAAACCCTGAGCAGAAAGAACATCACCACGGAGGCACAGAGAGCACAGAGCTCTCTGTGTCCTCTGTGTCTCTGTGGTTGAATGCTTTTCGAATCAATACAACAAATCCTTCGCCCGCCGTACCGCGAACGCCGCTTCATCGTCGCGCCACATCGCGGTGATCTCGGACAACGGCTTGTTTGCCCGAATCGCCTCCAGCGTGGCCGGATCGCGCAACAGGTTAGCCAGCTTGTCGAGCGCGAAATCGTTCGGGTAGAGCCGGTGCAGCACGAGCGCGATGGCGGCGCCGGTTGCGACCGGCCGCCATGCATTGCGATCGGTGATCGTCATCCGCACGCCGCCGCAGCGCTGCTTCGCGAAGTTGCTTGACGCAGGTGTGAACTCCGTCGCTTCGAAGCGGATGCCGGGAAGCGACATTGCCGTCAGCTCGCGTGCGAGCGTTGCGCCATCCACGTATGGCGCGCCGAGGATCTCGAAGGGAGTGTCGGTGCCGCGTCCGACCGAGACAGCCTGCTCCAGGATGCCGATCCCGGGATAGAGCGTCGCTTCGGTCAGGCTGCGCATGTTCGGCGAGGTGTTGATCCACGGCAGGCCTGCCTCGTCCATCCAGAGCTCGCGCCGCCAACGCTGCAGCGGAATCACGGTCAAGTCGGCGCCGATGTGCCGCTCGTCGTTGAACATCCGCGCCAGCTCGCCCACGGTCATTCCGTGGCGAATGGGGAGTGAATGCCAGGCGATGAAACTCTCTTCGCCGTGCAGCAGCGGTCCTTCGAAGGCGGCGCCGCCGATGGGATTGACGCGGTCGAGAACGATGAACTTGA
>DATLVW010000926.1:0-3669 GCA_035577085.1 Thermoanaerobaculia bacterium | reverse complement strand
CGCTGAGCGGAATCTTGTTCGTCGGACGATTGAAGTTCAGGACCTTGCCCGAGACCGGAGCCTGCTGTTTGCGAACGTCGCGGCGATTGGACGGAACGCGCGGCTTTCCATCCTCATCAGTGTCGAGGATGGGGATGTCCGGCCCGAGGTCATCGTTGATGATCTGGGTTCCTGAGAAAGGACCCTTCGTAAAGAGCTCGTTATCGACTTCTGCCGGGCGCTCGCTCTTGCCGCGTTTACCGGTCGTCTTCTTCTTCGGCGAAAGATCTTCGCCGCCGTCAGGACGACGCGCTTTGCTGCGACCCATCGCTCCACCCGGCAACGTGCCGGGAGGTGGCGGCGGAGGAGTGACGCCGCCGCCGGGACGCCCGACGCCCGGACGAAAGCTTCCAGGACCGGAGGGACGAGCGCCCATCGGACCACCGGGACGCGGACCGCCAGGGCCGGACGGACGTGTTCCCATCGGCGGTCGTGAACCGGCAGGACCGGTTGGACGCGTTCCCATTGGACCACCCGGACGCGGGGCGCCGGGACCTGAGGGACGTGCAGGGCTTGGTGGATAGCTTGGACGGGCGACCGGCTGCTGACCGGCGTAATTCGGACGCGTTGCTTGCGGTGCCCGGGCGCGGGGACCAGTCGGTCCGGAGCGCAGTCCAGGTCCGGCGGCGGGAGGCGGCGCCGGATGAGCCGGCGCTGGCGTTGGTGCAGGCGTCGCGGCCGCTGGTGCGGCTGCCATCGGCATTGGCGGTGCGGCCGGCTCGGGAGCAGGCGGCGGCGGTGGCGGCGGCGGTGCTGCGGGACGTGGCGCTTTCGCAGCGACGGGCGGAGCTTCTTTCGCAGCACGCTCTTCGGCTTCAGCAGCCTCGACGAACTCGGGGATGATCACCGTGGGCGGCGGAGCGACAACCTGCGGCTCTTCCACCGGCACCTCGCGCTTCGCACGCGGAGTCGGTTTCACGATGGCACGCGGTGGGCGGACAGCTTCTTTCTTCGCAGCGACCTGCGGCTTGTCTTCGCGCATGATGACGTTGCGCGTACGCATCGTCAGTTTCTTGCCGGTGATGAGCGCCTGAACGACCTCTGGCTCGAGGACCTGACTTGCGTCAGTGATCTCAGCGCCGAGCGACTGCAACTGGAAGATGACGTCCTTCTCGGACTTGCCCATCTTCTTTGCGATGTCGCTCACTCGAAATTTTGCTGCCGCCATTGAATCTCCTGGTTCCTGACTACTGGTTACCGAGTTGCCGTGGTTGCGCTGGTTCAGCCGCCGACTCGCTCAACAACTGAGCAACCCTGCAACCTAACAACTTTCTTCTACTCCACAGGCGCCTCTTCCTGCGGTGTCTCGGCATTTTCCGGTTCAGCGGCTTCTTCGCCGCCCTCGTCCCCTTCGGATGCCTGGTACTCTTCTTCCTCTTCGTCGCCGGCAGGCTCAGTCTCATCGATCTGCTCGTGCTTGCGGGCAATCTCGATCATCTGCTGGGCCATTTCCTCGTCGACGCCTTCGATCGCGATGAGATCTTCGACCGAGGCGTTGATCACGGAATCGAGATCGTCGTAACCGGCTGCTTCGAGCGTGTTCGCCCAATCTTCCGGCATCTCTTCGATGTCGTGAACATTCGTTTCCGCGCGCGACTCGGCCATTGCTTCCTGCAGCATGGCGCTGAGGGCGTCGGCGACCTCGCCTTTGACTTCCTCTTCCGACTTGATGTCGATCTTCGCGCCGATCAGCTCCGCGGCGAGACGAACGTTCAGCCCGCGCTTGCCGATGGCGAGCGAAAGCTGATCGTTGTCGACGATGACGTCGAGGTGCGGACGGTGGGCCTGCTCGTCGCTCGTCACCGAAACGCGCGTGATCTTGGCCGGTGCCAGCGAGTTCTGCGCGTAGATGACGATGTCTTCGTTCCAGGGAATGATGTCGATCTTCTCGCCGCGTAACTCGCGGATGATCGATTGCACGCGCGAGCCTTTCATGCCCACGCATGCGCCGACCGGATCGACGTCGCGCTCGCGCGACGTGACCGCGATCTTGGCGCGCTCGCCCGGCTCGCGGACGGCGCCTTTGATGACGACCGTGCCGTCGTAGATCTCCGGCACTTCCATTTCGAAGAGCTTGATGAGCAGACGCGGATCGGTGCGCGAGAGAACCACCTGCGGACCTTTCGGCTGCGTGTGGACTTCGGCGATGACCGCCTTGATGCGGTCGCCCTGCGAGTAGCGCTCCGCGCGCGACTGCTGCGAGCGCGGGATGATGCCCTCGGTCTTGCCGTTGAGATCGATGATCATGTCGCCGCGCTCGAAGCGCTTGACGTAACCGTTCTCAAGCTCGCCCGCCTTGCCGATGAATTCGTTGTAGACCTTCTCGCGCTCCGCTTCGCGCACCTTCTGGTAGAGCACCTGCTTGGCCGACTGCGCGGCGATGCGGCCGAAGTCTTCGGCGGCCTTCGTCAGCGGGATGTGGACTTCGTCGCCCTGCTCCACCTCGGAGTCGATCTTCTGCGCTTCGTACGTGCGGATCTGCGTGTTCGAGTCTTTGACGACGTCGACCACTTCCTTGGTGATGTAGCTGAGCCGGATGCGGCCGCCGACGCCGATCTCGGGATCAATCTTCCGGGCTTGTTCCAGCGTCCACTGCGCTTGCGGATCTTCGATCTCGTTCTCATCGATGACCACGTCTTTGATGACGTACATCGTCATGGCGCCGCTCACGCGGTCGATGACGGTTTCCATCGGCTCGCGGGTCTTGTAGTACTTCCTGGCAGCGGTAGCGAGGGCATCCTCGAGCGCCTTGAACACACGCTCGACGTCGATCGACTTCTCGTACGCCAGCGCCTTGATGTTTTTACTGAGGTTCTCGTCGAACATTCTGCTCCCGGAGTAGCGAAGTTGCGGGGTACGTAGGCCGGACTCTCCAGTCCGACTTCTCGTCTAGTCGGACTGGAGAGTCCGACCTACGTACTTCGCAACTGCGTTACCTAGATTTCCACTTCCAACCGCGTTTCTTTGATGTCTGCGAGCGGGACGACGTAGTCAGGATCCTTTTTCATCACCGGATCCGTGACGACGACCGTCTCGCCGTTGAATTCTTTCAGTCTTCCGACGATCACATGAAGCCCCCGCACCGCCTTCGACGTCCTGACGCGGACAAGGCGGCCGATGAACTTCTCGTAATCCGACAGCTTGTAAAACTTCCGGTCGAGACCGGGAGACGACACCTGCAGCTCGTACGCTGCGGGGACGACATCATCGACGTCGAGAAACGCGCTGACCTGGTGCGAGACGAGCTCGCAATCCTCGACCGTGACGCCTCCCTCCTTGTCGATGTCGATCCGCAGCAGGAATCCATGACCCTGCTTCCGGTACTCAATGTGAACGAGCTCCAGACCTTCCGACGAAACGATGGTCTCGATCTCCTGTGCAGCCCGTTCGGGTAAACCGCTCATATCTCCTGACAACAAAAAAAGCGGCCGATCGGCCGCTTTCGATAGGTTGAAGCTCGAAAGCTGACGAATGATACCACTTTGCAGCGAGCCGTCACAACATCGTGAACAACGGCGCGATTCCGCTGCGGCAGTACAGAAAAACGGCCGCGCCCGAAAGCGCGGCCGTCGATTCAAACCGAGTCTAAATTGCTCTTACAACTGATGCTTCGCCGCACGATGGATCGTC
>DATLVW010000925.1:0-2168 GCA_035577085.1 Thermoanaerobaculia bacterium | reverse complement strand
AAGTAGCTGACATGAAAGCTGTTAACCGCGCCGAAAAATCGCTAAACGACGGCATACGACCGAGCTCTTCCAGCTTGCCCATGGCGGCTCGATTGAGTCTCTCGCATCCATGTAGAGAGCCCAATTCAGGCGAGGTCGGCCAAGCCTCCCCAACCCCACTCTTTCATCTGTCGAGAGGCGGCGCATGACGCGAACGCGCCAAATCCCTGCGATACTCTCCGCATCACACTCATCACTGAGGAGATCACGCATGTTGAAAATCGTCCTGCGAACGGTCATTGCCGCCGCGTTCATCGTCACGCCTCTTGTCGCGCAACCCGGTGTCGCCGCGAAGAAAGCGCCGACGCACGAGGCGATCTGGATGATGAAACGCGTCGGGACGCCGGTGCCGAGTCCCGATGGCAGATGGGTCGTCTATCCGGTGACCGAGCCCTCGTACGACGAGAAGGAAGTGTCGTCCGATCTCTGGATGATCCGTCCCGACGCCAGCGCGCCGGCGCGCATCATCACGAACACGAAGTCTCCGGAAAGCGACGTCACCTGGTCGCCGGACAGCCAGCGCATCGCCTTCGCTGCCAAACGCGAAGGCGACGACGCGACGCAGATCTACATCCTCGACATTGGCGGCGGCGAGGCGCAGCGCGTCACGTCGATCTCCACCGGCGCGCGCTCGCCGCAGTTCAGCCCGGGCGGAACGGCCATCCTTTTCACCAGCGTCGTCTATCCGGGAGCGCTCGATGACGATGCCAATCGCAAGATCGCGAAAGAGCGCAAAGAGCAAAAGTACAAAGTGCGCACGTACCAGTCGTTCCCGATCCGCAGTTGGGATCGATGGCTCGATGACATGCAGGTTCACATCCTCGTTCAGAAACTGGAGCCAGGAGCGAAACCGCACGATCTCCTGGCGCCGACGCAGCTCGTGAAACAGCCGGGCTTCGCAGGGCGGATCACGGAAGGCTCGCGCGACGAGCTCGACGCCACGTGGTCGCCGGATGGAAAGTCCATCGTCTTCGTGGCCACGACCGCGCGCAACACCTCGGCATACGCAGAGTACGGCACCGATTTGTATCGCATCTCCGCGGTCGCCGGAGAGAACGCTGAGCCGCAGGTCATCGCGCATGCCGAGGGATCGTACGTACGGCCGCGATTCAGTCCTGATGGGAAGTCGCTCTTCGCAGTCTTCAACGCCAACAACGGCAAGGTCTACAACCTCGATCGCCTGATTCGCTACGACTGGCCGTCGATGCAGAACCGCGTCGTCGTGACGGCGCCGCCATTCGACCGCTCGGTCGGCTCGTTTGCCGTGGCCTACGACTCGAAGTCCGTCTACTTCACCGCCGAAGATGCGGGGCTGGAAAAGATTTACAGCGTCGGCGCGGGTGGCGGCAACGTTTCGCTCACTGTCGATCCGCCTCGGGGCGTCTACACGAGCCTGACCAGCGCGGAGCACGCGCCGTTGCTCATCGCGAAGTGGGGAAGTTCGGTCGAGCCACCCGAGGTCGTGCGGGTCGATCTGGCGACGAAGAGTCACCGCAACTTGACGGAGATCAACGTCGCGAACGCGCGCCAACTCGATTGGCAGTCACCGCGGCATTTCTGGTTCGCCAGCAAGCGCGGGAAGAAGATCCACAACATGATCGTGCTGCCACCCGGCTTCGACGAAACGAAAAAGTACCCGCTCTTCGTCGTTATCCATGGCGGCGCCGCCAACATGTGGCGCGACGAGATCTCGCTGCGCTGGAACTATCACTTGCTGGCGAAACCGGGATACGTCGTCCTGCTGACGAACTACACGGGATCGACGGGCTTCGGCGAGAAGTTCGGGCAGGACATTCAGGGCGATCCGCTGAAAGGGCCCGGCGAGGAGCTCAACGAAGCGGCGGACGAGGCGGTCAAGCGTTTCGCGTTCATCGACGGCACACGCATGGCCGCGGGCGGCGCGAGTTACGGCGGCCACCTCGCGAACTGGCTGGAAGCGACGACCACTCGCTACAAGTGCCTCGTCAGCCACGCCGGCGAGATCAACCTGGAGTCGCAATGGGGCACAAGCGACGGTATCTATCATCGCGAGCTCACGAACCTCGGGCCCGTGTGGGAGCAAGGCAAAGTGTGGCGCGAGCAGAACCCGATCCGCTACGCGGCAAAGTTCCACACGCCGATGCTCCTCT
>DATLVW010000924.1:0-4711 GCA_035577085.1 Thermoanaerobaculia bacterium | reverse complement strand
GGCTTCAACGCTCTGCGCCTCTACGAGACGAAGCAGATGCAATACGTCGCCGCGCACGACGCCTCGGTGTCGCGCGGCGGGATGTCGACGGCGATGCTGGTGGTGCGTTTCATCTTTCATCCGTGGGGCTGGAAGTACGTGACGCTCCCTCTCTTCGCCTGCGTCACGCTCGGCGTCGCCGCTTTCGCCAGGCTTCTGCGCCGCGACAAGGTGCGCTCAACGCTTCTGCCGTTCATCGCCTTCGTCATCGTGCAGGTGACCTTCGAGCTCGGCTGGATGGATCCGGCGGACGGAGCGCGCTACAGCCTCGCGTTCATGCCGTTCATCGCGCTGCTCGCCGCGCTCGGATTCGGCGTGATCCGCCGCAGCGCCGGCTTTGCCGCGGCTCCGTGGGCAGTGACCGCGATCCTTGCTGCGGCGACGCTGGTGTTTGTCTGGCCGCTCGCCGGAACGCGGACGAAGCTGGCATCACCGCCTGCTGCAGCAGCGGCCTGGGCGAGTGCGAACCTCGCTCCGAACAGCGTGCTCGGTTACGACATCGCGCTCAAGCCGCATGCGGAGTATCTGATGTCGCGCTTCCGGCTGCTGCCGGTCGATAAAGCGATCGCCGAGGCGTATGACCGGCCGGGAACAGGACTGGTGCTTTTAGCGAATGGCGGAGCGCATGGCGCCGACTCGCATGTCTTCGCCTGGCCGGAGAGTGACGCGTACCGGAAGCTCACGCGTGGTTTGTACCAGGAAGTCACGATCGAGAATGTGCGCGCCGCCGAACGTTATCTCCCGTTGAGCGGCGCGTATCCGATCGAGCGGACGCTGGAGGGGACGGAATGGCGCTGGCTCGGCCCCGATGCGACCATTCGTCTGCCGCAATCGCACGGCGCCACCGCGTCGCTCACGCTGCGGATACCGGGAGATCTGCCTTACACCGCTGATGACGTGACGATCTCGATCAATGGAGGTGATTCCGCGGTCCTTCACGTCGGAAGGGAGGCGGTGGTCGCGAATCTGGAGCTGCCATCCGATCCACGTATCGACGTGCGATTGCGCTCATCGCGGTCGTTCCAGCCGAGCACTCTGATGCACAACCAGGATCCCCGCACACTGGCGGTGCAACTGCTGCACGTGGAGACGGGTACTCAACTTCACTGAATGACGATCGGATCGCCGCCGAAAACCGGTGGCGCGATCGCGGTCGCATCTGCCGATGGCTGTGCCGCGTTGATCGTATGAAACAACTGCGTGAACTGGCGGCCGGCGTCCGACACTACCGGTTCCGGTCCGAACGTCCAGGTGCTCCATGTCGTTGCCGGAACGATCCCAGACGCTGGCAGCCGGGTGAAGAAATACTCGGCCGTTCCATAGTCAATCTGACCGACGGTCGGATACTTCGCATGGATCATCCGTGTGAAGGCGAGCAGTGCCTGAAGGTCGCTCGGCCGAGCGATGCCGGTTGCTCCCGGGAGTTGCTGGTGATCGATCTCACCGACGTCGAGCGGCCGCGGGTCCGTTGCCTGTGCGAAGCCGTCGTTCTCATCATCGCCTGCCATCGTGGCGTACCGCGCACCGCCGACGTCGCCATAGGGATGAACCCGTCGCCGGTCGCAGACGACCACCGGCAGCAGTGCGTCCGCAAGTTCGATGTACCGGCTCTGAATGTCGACACTGTCAGCGTCGCACCCGCCGATGATGGCGTCCGGAGCTACGCGGCGGATGCCGCGCACAAACGCAGTGCATGCAGGCATGTAGGCGTCCTGCATGAAGTCCGATCCCGGATTCGCGGCCTCGTACGTTTGTGCGATGGCGCCGGGCTCGTTGTCGAAACTGTAAAGCGCGATCATGTCGCCGAACCTGGTGGCGAGATCGAATGCCTGCGCTTCGATGATTGCCGGATCCGGGTCGATCGGCGCGCCGCCGGACTCCCACACCGCACCCATGTTCACGTTGATGCGCAAGCCAGCTGCATGTGCATTGCGCAGATCGGTGTCGAACAGGCCGGTCGGGAGCGCCGGATCGTAGGTCAGGCGCAGGTCCGTGATGCCGGCTGCCTGAACCGCCTGCCATGATGCAAGCGTCGGAATCGGTGGTAGCCATCCGTGCCACACGCGGGGTTGCCAACAGACACCGAATCTCATCGCGTTCTCCTTGTGCTGCACATAAGGAGGGACGAATGCGCGGTTTTCCCTACCCAGAGGAGTGCAGGCGTCTCGCCTGCGGCCGGCGGACGTCTCGTCCGGCGGTGATCTCGCGACGGGTCCGGTGCGTTACTTGTCTGGCGCGACATCTGGCTAACCACCATCGGGCGAGACGCCCTATGGCCGCGGGCGAGACGCCCACACTCCTTTGCCTCAGACCAATCCTAGCGGCTACGGCGAGGGCTGCGTGGGCCATGACGGTGACGTTCGTGGGCGAAGAGGCGAAGGACGCACTCATTCCGCGCATGGCCGATCCCGTAACCGCGACACACGAGAGCGTGCGTGGCACCGATGAACCGGTCCGTGCCATCCCGCGAATGCTACGCGCCAACACTCGACTCGTGAGCGCCACGAGTCATTCCGTGGGCGTAACGGATGAATTCGTGGGCGTCACGAGTGCTCTCGTCAACGCCACGGAGTCAACTCCTGGGCGTCACGAGTGTTCTCGTCAGCGCCACGGAGTCAACTCGCGGGCGTCACGAGTGCTCTCGTCAGCGTCACGAGTCAACTCGTCAGCGTCACGAGTCAACTCGTGGGCGTCACGAGTGCTCTCGTCAGCGCCACGGAGTCAACTCGTGGGCGTCACGAGTCAACTCGTCAGCGCCACGAGTCGTCTCGTGGGCGCCACGAGTTAACTGGTGGGCGCCACCAGTCAACTGGTCAGCGTCACCAGTTAACTGGTGCGCGCCACCACTCAACTCATCCGCGCCACCAGTCAGCGCGTCCGCCTGACCAGTCGAGCCATTAACCGGACGGCAATGAAGACGAAGCCGTCGTTGTTCGGTATCATTGCCTGTCCAAATTCCATCATGCGCACGCCATCCGTCTCGCTCGTCATTCCGATGTTCAACGAAGCGTTGAACATTGAGCATGCGATGACTGCGGCGGTGGAGGCCTGCACCAAATACACGGACGACTACGAGATCATCATCGTCGACGACGCTTCGACGGATCAGTCGCCGTTCCTGGTGGCCTGCCGCGCTGCCGAGAATCCGCGCATCCGCATGATCCGCCACGAGCGCAACCGCAAGCTGGGCGGGTCGCTCAAGACCGGATTCGCGGCGGCGAAGAAAGATCTCGTGCTCTACATGGACGCAGACTTACCCTTCGATCCCGACGCGCTGGGACGTGCCATGCGGGCGATGGCTGTGACCGGAGCGGATCTCATCGCCGGATATCGTCTCGACCGGACGCTGGAAGGGCCAAGGCGGACGCTCTACTCGTATCTCTACAACGGTCTGATCGGCGTTCTCTTCGGCTGGCCGCACCGCGACATCAACTTCTCGTTCAAGCTGATGAAGCGCGAGGTGCTCGATGCCGTCGAGCTGAAGTCGGAAGGATCGCTGATCGACGCGGAGCTCATCGTCAAAGCGAAGAACCGCGGCTTCTCGATCCAGCAGATCGGACTCGATTACTTCCCGCGCATCCGCGGCGAATCGCACCTTTCTTCACCGCGCGTGATCCTCAAGATCTTCGCCGAGCTCTGGAGGCTCTATCCGGAGATGCGCGTGGTCGTGTCGGCGGAAGAGGTAGAGCGGGTCGTGCGCGAGAAGCGCAGCGCAGCGGGCGACGTGCATGTAGCGGACCGCCAGCCGCTCGAGACGTAGCTTCGCGTGACTCCTGTGGACGCACCGATCCGTCTCATCGTCACCGCCGACGATGTCGGGCTGCATCCCGGGATGACGGCGGGAGCGATCCGCGCGCATCGTGAAGGCATCGTGACCGCTTGCAGCGTTGTCGCGAGCGGCGCCGCATTCGATGACGCGGTGTCGCAGTTGAAGAGCGTGCCATTGCTCGAGGTCGGCGTTCATCTGGCGCTGGTCGAAGAGCGTTCGCTGACGGGCATGCGCTTACCGAAGTCCTATCGCAGCTTCGTCCTCGGCAGCAAGGACTTCGCCGCGATCGAGCGCGAGCTGCGGGCGCAGGTCGAGCGCGTTCTCGCCAGCGGGCTGCGCGTGACGCACCTCAACGGCCATCAGCATCTGCATATGCTGCCCTCGATCTTCGCCATCGTCGTCCGGCTGGCGAAGGAGTACGGGATTGGCTACGTGCGCCGCGTGTTAGATCGGGGCGGGCGGGGAGGGCCGGTGCGAAGGGCATCGATCGCGGCACTGAACCGGCTCGGGCGGAAAGCGGCGGCTCCGCGCGGCAACGACATCACGATCGGAGTCATGGAGGCGGGGCATCTCACCGCCGCACGAATCGTCGCGCTGTTGCAGCACGCCGAGGGAACCACGGAACTCGTCACGCATCCCGGCATCGGCGTCGATGCCTATCAGCACTGGCGCTATGCGTGGGATCTGGAGACCGCGGCGCTCTGCGATCGGAGCGTGCGCGAGGCGATTGCCAATCGCGGGATTGAGTTGATTGCGCCTTCGCAGGTTTGACGGCAGAGATCAGAGACAAGAGATCAGAGATAGGGGGTTCTGATCTCTGATCTCTGTCTTTCTGATCTCTGCATCACCGCACTTGAACAGCCCTGCTCAGCTCCGATGTCGTCGTCTCGTACCCGGAGAGGG
>DATLVW010000923.1:0-9380 GCA_035577085.1 Thermoanaerobaculia bacterium | reverse complement strand
CCCGCTTTCAATCCTTTTTGTGGCGACGTCACGATGTAGCCCCACAGTCCGAGGGCGATGATGGCGGGGAGCGGATAGAGCCACATGCGGAATGGGCGCGGACGATCTGGCTCGCGTTGCCGCAAAAGTACCGCGCCGACGATCTGCGCCATGAAGGGAATCACGGCGCGAATCGAAAGGATCGCTTGCAGCACGTTCTTCAACGACAGCGAGCAAAACGCGGCGGCCACGCATCCCAGGAACAATATCGACACGTACGGATACGCCTCGGTGGCGTGCAGTTTACCGAAGAAGCGGAAGAAGTTTCCGTCTCTCGCAGCGGCGTAGAGGATGCGCGAGTAGCCGAGCATCAGCGAGAAGATCGAGGCGAAGGCGGTCCAGAGAATGAGGATCGAGATCCATTGCGCGGCGCGCGTGCCGAGGAGGACGGCCAGGTAGTCGGCGACGATCGATGGGGAGACCATGGCCTGCTTCATCGGCAGCACGGAGATGAGACAGGCATTCATGACGAGATAGATCACGCCGATGGCCAGGATCGAGATCACGATCACGCGAGGAATCGTCCGCTCGGGCTCGCGGACTTCGTCGCCGATGTAGCAGATGTTGTAGTAGCCGAGGTAGTCGTAGACGGCGAAGATGAGCGCGACGCCGAGGCCCGCGTAGCCGATGCCGCCGTCAAGACGCGGTGCGCGCCAGAACGCGAATGCATCGAGGCGAAGGTGCGGCAAGCCCGCGCCGATGACGATCGCCAATGTCGCCAGCACGCCAGCCCACAACAGGATCGAGAACTTGCCGATCGCTTCGATGCGGCGCAGAAGAAGCGCCGTCGTCAGCACGCAGACGATCGTGGCGGTGAGCGCGACGTGGTTTCCGGCGGCGGGAAGGACGACGCGCAGGTAGTTCGCGAAACCGATGCAGCCGGATGCCATCGACAGCGGCGCCGAGAAGAGGATCTGGAAGAGGAAGAGAAAGGAGATGAGCCGCCCGGCGGGACCGTAGGCATGACGGAGAAAGACGTACGAGCCGCCGGAACCGGGGATGGACGCGGAGAGCTCGGCGGTGACGAGACCGTCGCTGATGGCGAGCAGGCCGCCGAGGATCCAAGCCAGCATTCCGCGGCCGCCGCCCATGGCCGCCAGGATGAGCGGGATCGTGATGAACGGACCGATCCCGACCATGTCGATCATGTTCAGGGCGATCCCGCGCCACAGTCCGATGTCGCGCCGCAGCTCAGACATTGGAAAGGGAGTCTACATGGCGGCAACGTTGTCGAGAGAGTGGACGGCCCCTCATCCGGCCTTCGGCCACCTTCTCCCCATCAAGAAGCGATGGGGAGAAGGGGCTCGATTGACAGATCTGTGAGAAGTGGTCGTTACTCGCGCGTGCGGCCTGAGCCTTCGGTCATGGCGCGGGTGCTTGGGGCGCGGCGCTTTGCGGCGGGGGCGGCTTTCAGCTTCGGACGCGATTCGCGCGGAATGATCTGATCGAGCACGTGGTGCGCGGAGAGCATTGCGCCTTCCTGCCATCCGGGCAAGTACGACACCTGGTCGCCGGCGACGATCACGTGTCCCTCGGGCGCAAGAAGCGTCTCGTAATGTACGGGTGCGACGCCCTCCCAATCCGCCCAGCCGCCCAGTTGATAGGGGACGTGATGCCAGGCGATGGAGAGGCCGAGGTCGATAGGAACATCCCTGGTGAAGGTGTCGCCGTGCAACCGATGCGCACCGGCGGCAGCGGTCTTCAGCCGTTCGCCAAGTGATTCGTTGCCGAGTTTTTCGGCGCGCGTTGTGTAGTTGTACGCGCCCGTCAGCACACCCTTCTGTTCGAAAAGGTAGCCGTTCGACGGGTACCACATCTGCGTGATGTTGTGATTGATGTACGAGATGCCGCCGTAGATCTCGTTGTCCAGCTCCCAGAAACGCCGGTTGGCTTGCCATCCCACCTTGCACGTCAGACCGCGTTTGGCCGCCTTGAGTGCGGCGCGGAACGGTTTCGAGAAGTTGTTGTCGACGTCTTTGGCGAGGATCCAGACCGGGATCGTCGAGATGCACCAGTCGGCGGTGATCGTTTCGACCGCGGATGACGGATCGCCGGCCGTGCGATGGTGAATCTCGACCTTGTTGCCTGCGACGTTGTGGACGTAGGTCACTTCGCGATTGGTGCGGATGAAGTCCTTGACGAACGGCAGGAAACCATTCGCCAGCATGTCCATGCCGCCGACCGGCTGGAAGAGCGTCGGCTGCCATTCGTAGTCTTCCGGCTGGTACATGCGGTCGAGCCAGAACTCGGAGCCGAGGAGCTCGATGAGCTTGAGGGGCGGCTCGATGTCGCCCGGCGTCGTCACTCCCGGCTCGGTCGTGTAGCCGGAGCGCTGCGAGCCGATGTATTTCTTGTTGCTCAGCGGTCCGAACGTGTTGAGCAGATCGAGCATCTGCTTCTGCTGCGCAGGCGAGAGCTCATCATTGAGCGAGCCCTTGTCGATCGACTTCGTTAGCAGCTCGGCGATGTAGCCGCGCGTGTCGTTGAGGATGCGGCGGTTGGGGACGGACTTGTCGCGATACGAGCCTTGCGTTTGATAGAGGTTGGCGCGCGACGACATGACGTACGGCTCGACCGCGACCTTCAACTCCCTGCAATATCCGAGTGCGACGGTGTGGTGGTAAGGAAGCCGTCCCGGTCCGGCGTTGAGGTACTGATCCTTGTCGAAATGGGACGTCTGCTCCCAGATGTCGTTCCCATGTTTCTCGATGATCTTGTCGCCGGTGCGGACGGTGTAGCTGCGTCCGCCGGTGCGATGCTGCGCTTCGAGGATGATGATGTTGTAGCCGCTCTTCCGCTTGGTCAGCTCGTACGCGGCGGTGAGTCCGGCCACACCGGCGCCGAGGATGACGATGGTCTTACCGTTGCCGGCGCCTTCCGGAATCTGCAGCGTCTTCGCATACGCAGAGTCGGGCACGCGCACGATCCCGAGCGCGACCATCGATTCGTAAACAGCGGCAGCGCCGCCGACGCGCCCAACCGCTTCGAGAAAACGCCTGCGAGTCCACTTGCCACGAGTATCCGATTCGCTCATCGGTGCCTCCGCGTCTCACGTGAATTCTGGGATGACGTAAGCGTAGCGGGTTAATCGAGAATGGACAATGGGGGTGGTGCGCTTGCTCGATCCGTCTGATCGGTCCGATCCGTCGGATCCGTCTGATCCAGGTAGTCGCGCTGGAACTTTTCCTCCTGTTCGCTGTATACCTTGATCTGAATGGGTGGACCTGACCGGCGCATGCGACTCCTCGGGCTTGGTGCCGTCGGAGTTGCGGTGTTCGCGATTGGCGTCTTCGTCGCCCTGCGCCAGCTTCCGGAGTGGCGCAATCTGAGCATCCCCGAGGAGAGTTTCTTCGCGGCGAGGCTGCAACAGATCGCCGGTCCCGCCGATCTCCGGCTCGAATCGCTGCCGCACGTGCAGCTGCGATCGAACGGTATCCTCCTGGAGAGCGATCTTCTTTCCGCGCGCGAGACGGCGTACGACGTTCTCGGCCCATCGGCCGCCGACTGGCTGGCGCGGGAAGGCCGCGGGCCGTTCGTCGACGCGACTGCACAAACTCGATGGGCAGGCGGCAGCGAGCGTGGGCAGTTGCGCGTCGTTTTCTCCGTGCGCGGTGTTCCGATCTCCGCCATCTGGATTCCGGAAGAGTTGCTGCGGTCACGACCGTCCGCTTCTTCGGCGCACCTGGAACTGGACAGGATGTTTCTCCCACCGGGCCAGACGGTTCCTACGACTGAACTGACCGTTCTGACCGAGACGTTACGGCTGGCGGCCATGCCGGCATCTGCGCCGCCGGAAGTTCTCATCACGACGTCGATACGAGGGGCGGACGCGCCCACTGCGAGGCGCGTCGTCGGTACGGTCGGCGCGCAGCGGGGGCGGCTGGAGAACCTGACGTTCGGATCCTTCCTGACCGCGCGCATGGAATCGCTGATCGTTCGCGCGATTTTCTGGATCGCGGTTTTGGTGCTCTTCGGCCTCCTTCTGATCCGCCGGCGGATCGAACTGAAGAAAGGCCTCGTTCTCGGCGCGCTTTCGATTGCGCTGTCGCTTCCCGGAGCGTTGGGCAACTCCGCTTCGTGGATCCTGGTTGTGCAGGATCTCGGCACGGTCACGAGCAAGGCATTGGCGTTGTTCTTCCTCTGGTCGGCCGCGGAGTCGTGGCTGCGCTCGACTGTGCCCGGCTTCCGCACGTCGCTCGACACGCTTCGCGCGGGACGCCTCGGGCCGAAAGGTGGAACGGCGCTGCTCGCCGGCTGGTCGATCGGCGCATCGGTCGCCGGCCTCTGGCTGCTGGCGATGTCGTTCGGAACGATGGTGCCGGGCGTGGCAACGAACGACGGTAGTATCCGGATGCCGTTCTTCGGCGTGGCCACGTCGCCGATCGAGGAAGGGGCGTTTCGCACCGGCCTGATCATGCTTGTCGTCTGCATCGCGTTGCGCTGGCCGCTTCTCCGGCGCATCCGCGGCGGCGCGACGCTCCTCGGCGGACTGGTTCTGGCCACGCGCATTCCGCTCTCGTCGTTCGGAATCGCGTTTACCGCGGGCCTTCTTCTCACGGCGATTCTGGTTTACGCGTACGCGGAGTTCGGACTCACCGCGCTACTCACCGCGGCGATGATGTCTGCGGTTCTTCCCGCGGCGCTCTACTCGCTGCTTCATTTCTACTGGGTGCCACTGGCGTCGGTGCTGCTCCTCACCGTGGCCATAGCCCCGGTCCCCCTCGGCCTTCTCGGCATCCGCCGCGACGACGAAGCGGAAGAGGGACCGCTTCCTCTGCCCGACTTTGCGCGGCGACTGGAGGAAGAAAACCGGCTGAAGTACGAGATGGATCTGCTGGCGCGCATGCAGCTCGGCCTCCTGCCGAAGGAGATGCCGCAGATCGAAGGCTACGAGATCGTGGCCAGCTCGATCCTTGCGAGCGAAGCCGGCGGCGATCTCTACGACTTCGTGCGTGACTCCGCCGGCAGGCTTTGGATCGCGGCGGGCGACGTCTCCGGTCACGGCTACTCCTGCGCAATCGCGCAGGCGATGACGAAGGCAGGGCTGGCCAGTCTCGTCGAAGCGGAACGAACTCCGGCGATGGTCCTGCAACGCCTCGACCTCGTGCTGCGCGAGATCGGCTCGCCAAGAACGTTCACATCGCTGGCGCTTCTCCGCCTCGATCCAATCACCGGCGAAGCGCTCGTCAGCAACGCCGGTCACCCGTATCCCTGGATCGTTCGCGGCACCGACGTTCGCGAGCTCGATCTCCCGTCGCTCCCCCTCGGACTCGGCCCCGCGCGCGAATACACGGATACGCCGCTGTCCATCCCCACCGGCACGACGATCGTCATCTTCTCCGACGGCCTGTTCGAAGCGCACGACACCCACGCCCGCCCCTACGGCTTCGACCGCCTCCGCGAAATCCTGGGCAAAGTCTCCCGCCGCCCGGCTTCCGCAATCCTCACCGCGATCCTCGAAGACTGGCGCCGCCACGCAGGTCCGGCAACGCCGGCGGATGACACGACGGTTGTGGCGGTGAAACGGACGTAGGTTGCCCACGCGGCGCTTTCAAAATGGGGTCAGGTCCACTTTTGAAAGTGACCACATGTTTTCGTCTTCTTGATGCCCATGGGCACTTTCAAAAGCAGACCTGACCCCATTTTGAAAGTGCGAAATCGGGATACGTCCACAACTCTGCTCGTGAGTACTAAAGGCTGACGCGAATGGCCGTTATGTCATCTCGTTGAACAATCAACCCCGCATTTTCATCGTTCCAACCAACGCGAGCATTCCGGCGAGCGCAACAATCACCCAGCTCGAGGCTACTGGAATGAGGTTCGGGTCGATCGTCTTGACCGTCGCTGTGGAGGAGTTGTTTGTTGGATCAGGGTCGAGCTCCAACGCAGTAACCGAAGCCGTATTGGAAACCGTGCCCGGCGCAGAAGGAACCTTCAGTACAAGGCTGATCGTGGCACCCCCGCCGTTTGCCAGTGTTCCGACTGTGCAGGTCACTGTCGTCGTTCCGCTGCACGATCCCTGCGACGACGTCGCGGATACGAACGTTGATCCGGAGGGAACCACATCCGTCATGACCACGCTGCTTGCGCTGCCAGGTCCGTTGTTGACGACATGGATGCTGTAATTGAGGTTGCCGCCGGCAGCGAAGGATGGCCCTCCGGTGACGGACTTGGTGACGCTCAGATCCGCCGTTGCGGCGAATACCCACGCCGCGCCAGTCACGAAGTCGTCGTCGTTGCCTCCGGTGATGACTGTCTTTCCGTCGGCGGAGATCGATACGGACCTGCCTTGGTTGGCCGGGTCGACGGCGCCCGTCCCGACAAGCTTAGCGGACTGGACCCAGGCGCTTCCGCTCCTCGTCCAGACCCATGTGCCCCCCACGCCGCCGGAAGCGCCTCCAACAGCTGCGCTCTGTCCATCAGCAGAAAGGGAGACGGCGTTTCCCGCGCCAACGAGCTTTCCGACTTGATTCCAGACCCCTCCGCTCCTGACCCAGACCCACGCTGCGCCGGTAAATCCAGAGTTCTGCGAGGGATCGAGAGTGCCACCGATGATTGCTGTATTGCCATCTGCGGCGAGTGACACAGATATGCCTTCATTTGATTGTCCCACGCCGGGGCCGACCAGCTTGCCTCCCTGCTGGGTCCATACTCCTCCGCTCCTCGTCCAGACCCACGCGGCTCCAACGCCATCGTTGTCGTTCGATCCTCCGATGAGTGCCGTGTTGCCATCAGCGGAGAGCGAAACGGAACTACCTTGATCTTCGAATCCGAATCGGCTCACGGCGCCCGAGCCCACCAGCTTGGCTCCCTGCTGGGTCCATACTCCTCCACTGCGGGTCCAAACCCAGGCTGCCCCATGGTCATCGTTGTCGGTATCGCCGCCAACGATGGCCGTGTTTCCATCTGCTGAGAGGGCCACGGACCATCCCTGACTCGCGTCACCGACAGCGCCCGAGCCGACCAGCTTCAGTCCCTGCTGCGTCCAGACGCCTCCACTCCTGGTCCAGATCCACGCAGCGCCATGGGCTCCATCCTGAGGGCCTCCAACAATGGCTGTATTGCCGTCGGCCGAGAGAGCCACGGAGTAGCCTTGTTCCGCGCCGACAAAGGTGATGTTCCGCGGAGCGTCTGAGGCGAGCAGCTTGGGACCCTGCTGCGTCCAGACGCCGCCGCCGCTCCTGGTCCAGACCCACGCCGCCCCGATTTGAATATCGTCGAGAATTCCTCCAACGATCGCCGTATTGCCGTCGCCGGAGATGGCGACTGAAATGCCTTGTTCAGCGTTGCCCACCGCCCCTGAACCGACCAACTTCGGCCCCTGCTGCGTGTATTGCGCGAGGACTGCTTCGGGGACACAGAGAATTGCACAAGCGATGACCAATAGCGCAATGCGGCGGCGCAGTTTCATGGGAGCCTCGGTTGAACGGGATTTGAGAGTGATCTTGACACACTCTGTGAGCTCTTAACGTAGTGGGACGCTTTAATTGCCAATTTGCCAGCGAACGCATCCGTGTAGCCGCTGCGGTGCACGCGCACTTGCCGATAGCACCCGCGCGGATGGCGTGTCGCCTTGCCGCGTCTGCACGTTCGTCGTCCGGCCCCGGCGACCTTGTGAACCGCCACCGAGCCGGTGGCGATACAGCCGACGAGCCGTCGGCGCTACGCTTCGCTTCGCTCCCTTTTCTTACGATGGTTCGTGTTTCAGTTCCCCAATCCGTATCACGACCGAAGCGGCGGATGACACGAACATCATGGTTGTGAAACGAACTGCGTAGCGGCGAGTAGTAGGCCAAGCGTAGCGCCGCCGGCCCGGCGGCTGTACCGCCGGCGGCTCGCCGGCGACCCTACTGAACGCGACTGCGCAGCTCCTGAAAGTGGACCGTCTTGATTGCCACGTTTGCCGGCGATGCGTCCGTGTAGCCGCCCGTCGTGAGACCGAGCGGGGCACGGGCTTCGTCCAGGCTCGAACGAAGTTCGGTGAGGTGCAATGCGCGGATCGGCGTTCCCGCCGTGCTCGTGTCGGTGAAAGAAAATGCGGTCAAACCGGCCAGCAACCGCACGGCGTTGGCCGCAGTTCGAAGCTGCGAGAGATGAACCGCTTTCACGAGGCTGTTCAGCAGTGGGTCGTCCACGAAGATGACCGTCGTAGCTAGATCGGCGGCGCTGCTCGAGGACTTCCCCGCTTCATTGACCGCGCGAACGCGGTACAGATACGCGGAATCGGCGGACGGCGTGGTGTCGGAGAAGCTGTTCGCTGCCGACGTGCCGATCTGCGAGAAGCCACTCCCGGCCGCTTTGCGGTCGATCTCGTATGAGGCGGCTCCATTGACCGCGAGCCAGGTGATATTGATCTGCGTAGTCGTGACAGCGGTGGCGGCAACTCCCGTGGGGGTCACCGGGGCGAATTCCGCATGAATTGGGGTTACATCGCTGGCGGCGTCGTTGGCGGTGTTGAGCTCTCCGCCCCCTGAGACGGTAGCTGTGTTCGTCACGATTGGCGAGGCATCGTTCGCGACGTTCACCGTGAGAGTGATTGGGGCGTAGCTCGCTCCCGACTGGAGCACGTCATTCTGCGTACAAGTCAGTACTTGTCCGTTGATCGAACAGGTCCAGCCATCGAATGATCCGGTGGGTGCTGTTGGCGTCAGTCCGACGGGCACCGTGTCAATGACCGTCACTGTTCCGGACGTAGGTTTGAGTCCGAGGTTCGACACGGTGATCGTGTAGGTGTCTCCGTTGTCGCCCTGCTTGAAGGTTCCGGTGTGGCTCTTCGTGACGATGAGATCGGGTGCAGCGACGAAGACCCAGGTGGCGCCGTGGCCATTGCTGTCCATCGATCCTCCCACGAGGGCGGTGTCGCCATCGGTGGCCAGAGACACGCTGATGCCCTGAAAGGCGTGTCCGGTCGCTCCCGAGCCAACGATCTTCGATCCGCGCTGCGCCCATACTCCTGCGCTTCTCGTCCAAAACCAGATGCCACCAGTTTGGGTGAGGTCGTTTGGGCCTCCGATGATCAGCAGGTTGCCGTCTGCGGAAAGGGCTACGCCGCGACCTTGCTGAGCGTTCGCAGATTCCGGGCTGACAAGCTTCGTTCCTTGTTGGGTCCACACTCCGCCGCTCCTGGTCCAGATCCAGACGGCTCCGGCGTAATTGTTGTCTGTGAACCCTCCCACGGCGGCTGTATTGGCATCGGACGAGAGCGAAACCGAGGAACCGAAGCTGGCTGACCCTGCGGCTCCCGAGCCGACGAGTGGTGGGCCTTGCTGGGTCCACACTCCCGCGCTCCTGATCCAGATCCACGCCGCGCCAGCTTCGAAGGGACTAACGCCTCCAACCAT
>DATLVW010000922.1:0-5389 GCA_035577085.1 Thermoanaerobaculia bacterium | reverse complement strand
CCATGACCGCCGATGCCACATACGCGAACAACAACCTGTCGGCTCTCAAGATCCGCGGCGGTTATAACGGCACCGCAGTGCAGGGATCGCCTCGCCTCGACTGGGAAGCGAACATCACCTATGCCTACGACACCAACGATCGATTGACGAAAGAAGAGCTCGCACTCACCTCGATGACCAAGACCTACACCGAGCGCCCGTACGGCGCAGAGCGTCAGGAGATCGGAACGCTCTACCAGGACATGCGCGTACGCAAGCCGGTCGAGCACATGCTCAGCACCGGCGATCGTTGCGGCATTTCCGGCACGCAGGTTCTGGGTAATCCAGTCGACCTTCGCCCGTTCTACGCGCTCACCCCGAACCTTGCCATCGTCCTCGGCAACGGCGTCACGCGCGCGAGCGTGAGCTTCACGTATCCGGATTCGTACAGAGTGCGCTAGAAGTGGGAAAGCGATGAAGAGATCAGAGCCTAGAGATCAGAACAGCCTTCCTGATCTCCGATCTCTTGTCTCTGATCTCTGCTGCCCTGATCTCTTCTGCCCTGATCTCTCGCTGACATGACCTGGTATCGCGAGTGGTTCGGCGAGGAGTACCTCGAGCTCTACGCGCATCGCGACGAGCACGAAGCCAGGCGTCAGGTGCTCTTCTTCCAGGAACACTTCGGCCGCGTCGACGGAGTCATTCTCGATCTTGCCTGCGGCATGGGCCGTCATCTCACGGAATTCAACGGCGCCGGCTTCGACGCCGTCGGCTGCGATCTTTCCTTCACCCTGCTGCGCACCGGCATCGACGAATATGGGCCGCTTCCGGTCGCTCGGGCGGACATGCGCTCGCTCCCCTTCTGCAGCGGAAGCTTCGCCGGTCTGGTCAACTTCTTCACGAGCTTCGGCTACTTCGCGACGGAAGAGGAGAATCTGAGCGTGGTGCGCGAGATGGCGCGCGTGCTGCGGCCCGACGGCGTTTTCCTGTTTGACTATCTCAACGTCGACCGCGAGCTCGAAAAGCTTGTCGAGCGCGAGACGCGTGATACGCCCAGCGGCAACGTGGAGATCGAGCGCTGGTTCGATCCACGTGACCGTTCGTTCAACAAACGGATCACGATCGGTCAAAAGCGTTACCTGGAGCGCGTTCGCGGTTACGATCTCAATGAGATCTCGACGATGTTCACTTCCTCGGGCCTTTCGATCCGCCAAGTCTTCGGCGACTTTGACGGCGCGCCGTTCGACGCAGCCTCGCCCCGCCTCATCCTCGTCGGGAGCAAAGCCCGATGAGCAGCGTGAAGACGGAACCTCCCTGTCTCTGCTTTCCGCTGGCGAACTACCCCGGCCTCAGCAAATTCACGAGCGACTGGCTAGCCGGCAATGAAAACGCAACACAGTTCCTAAAGCGCGAGCCCCAATTGGTGGAGCACCGGCGGCCCGCCGGCTGGACCGCCGCCGGCACGGCGGCGACCCTCGTCAGCGCTCTCGCCGAATCGAACCGCACTTGGAACCACAACGTCGATGACGAGCTGGCCCGTTGGTCCACCGGCGAAACCTTCACAGTCATCGCCGGCCAGCAGGTCGGCTTCGCAGGTGGTCCGATCTACACACTCGCCAAGCTCGCCGGCATGCTCAAGCTGAAGCGCGTCAACGAAGCGAAAGGCATCCCGACAACCGTCTTCTTCTGGCTGGCCACTGAAGATCACGACTTCGCCGAGGTAGCGACGCTGGCGCTGACGAAACGCGATCCGAAGCAGCAGTTGGATCTGACAACGCTACGCGCGCACAAGCACGACTCGAGACGCGTCGTCGGCGCGATGCCGATACCCGAAGAGTTGACGCGCAGCCTTATCGAATACCTCGACATCCCCCGCCCCGCCTGGTTGCGCGAAGGAATCACCTTTCGCGACTCCTTCGCAGAGCTGCTCACGTCCGCGGTCGACGAGAAATTCATCCTCGTCGATGCGCTTCTCCCCGAGCTGCGCCGCGCAGGCCAGCCACTGTTCGACGGCATCCTGAAAAATTGGGACGGCATCCAGGGCGAGCTTGCGCAACGTTCCAAGGCATTGGAGAACGCCGGCTACGCGCCGCAGGTCATTCCACGCGACGGCGAACCGTACACGCTGCTCTTCGAGCTGGATGAACATGGCAGGCGCGAGCTTCTCGATGGTCCGCGACCGATTGCTTCGCCGGAACGAACATCGACCTCCGCGCTGACTCGCCCGCTCCTGCAGGATTTTGTTCTTCGCCCCGATCTCTTCGTTGGCGGACCTTCCGAGGTGGCGTATTACGCGCAGATCGCCCCGCTGCACGAGCTGCTCGATGTCCCGATGCCGCGCGTCGCTCTTCGTGCGCACGAGCTGCTCGCGCCGAAGCGCGTTGTCCGCACGATCGCGCGCTTCGACATTCAGCCGGAGGAGATCTTCGCCGGCGCCGACGCTTTACTGGCGTCGCGCGAGCCGGCCGGCGTGAGCGAGGTTGAGCAGCTCGCCTCCGAAGCGAGGCGTGCACTCATCGAGAAGATTGTCCGCATCGGCGAGATCGCACTTCCCGCTGAACATGCACTGGCGCGCGCCATCAATCGCTCGATCGGCCATATCGAGTATCACTTCGACAAGCTGACCGAGCGCGCCATCCGCGGCCTGGCGCGCAAAGACCGGGAACGGTACGCCGCGGTCCGCGATCTGGTGACGACGCTCGTCCCCGACGGTTCGCCGCAAGACCGCGTAACCGGGTGGTTCGGCTACTGGAACGAGCACGGCCGGCACCTCATCGATCGGATGATCGAAGAAGCGGCGCCGGATGAGGACGTGTGCAAGGTGGTGGGTTTGTGAAGCGTATGAAATGGGGGCGATCCATTGCTTGAACCGGTCGATATGATCTTCTTCGGAGCGCATCCCGATGACATCGAGCTTTCGTGCGGCGCGACGATTGCGAAAGCGGTGAAGGACGGACTGCGCGTCGGCATCATCGAACTGACGCGCGGTGAGCTGGGAACGCGCGGCACTCCCAAGGTTCGCCGCCGCGAGGCGCTCAAAGCAGCCGGCATCCTGGGCGCCCGTTTCCGCGAGCAACTCGACTTCGGAGACGGCGGCATGCGCACCGGCCGCGATCAGGAGATGCAGATCATCGCCGCCGTCCGCCTCTGCAAACCGAAGGTCGTTTTTACGATGTGGCCCGACGACCGCCATCCCGACCACATCCGGACGGGACAGATCGTCGCGCAAGCCTCATTTCTGTCGGGACTTCGCGCGCTGACGACAGACCTGCCCGCGCACCGGCCGCAAGTGACGATCTACTACCCGCAGAACTACCTCGTCACGCCGAGCTTCGTCGTCGACGTGACGAAGACCTGGAAGACGAAGATGCGCGCCATCGCCGCCTTCAAATCGCAGTTCTACGATCCCAAGTCGAAGGAACCGCCCACGTTCATCGCCGACAAGAAGTTCCTCGAGATGATCGAAGCGCGCGGACGCCACTTCGGCGCACTCATCGGGGTCGAGTACGGCGAAGCGTTCATGACCAAACAGCCGCCGAAGGTCGACGACATCATCGCGGCGTATGAAGGGAGAGAGCCGTAACTTCGAGTCGGCGACCACGAGACTGCCATGAGAATCGGCATCACCTGCTACCCCACATTCGGCGGCTCCGGCGTCGTGGCCACGGAGCTCGGCATCGCGCTGGCGCGCGGCGGCGATGACGTTCACTTCATCAGTTACCAGATGCCGTCGCGCCTCAGCGTGCTCCACGAGCGTGTGCGCTTTCATGAGGTCACGGTCACACCGTACCCGCTCTTCGATCCGTATCCACCCTACACGCTGGCGCTGGCGACGAAGATGGCGGAGGTCGCGGATTACGAAAAGCTGGACATCCTTCACGTTCACTACGCGATCCCCCACGCCATCAGCGCCCACCTGGCGCGCGAGATCCTTTCGTCACGCAAGCTGCACTTTGTTACCACGCTTCACGGGACGGACATCACGCTCGTAGGCCGCGATCCGAGCTACCTTCCGATCACGCGGTTCGGAATCGAAGTCTCGGACGGCGTGACTGCCGTGTCTGAGTGGCTGCGCGTCCAGACGGCGCGCAATTTCGGCACGAGCAAAGACATCGAGGTCATCCCGAACTTTGTCGATCCCGCACGATTCCGCAAACACGACAGCGCGCTCTCGCATTTATTTTCGTCGTCTGGCGAAAAGCTGCTCTGCCACGTTTCGAACTTCCGTCCCGTGAAACGGATCATGGACGTGCTGGCAGTCTTCGAGCGTGTCACGCGCATCATTCCGAGCCGTCTGGTCATGATCGGCGACGGCCCGGAGCGCTCGGTCGCCGAGGCGTTCTGCCGCGATCACGGCCTCCGCGAGAAAGTCTTCTTCCTCGGCAACGTGCCGAACCTCGAGGAAGTCGTCGGCGCAGCAGACGTCTTCCTCCTGCCGTCCGAGGCCGAGTCGTTCGGGATGGCGGCCCTGGAAGCGATGGCCTCGGAAGTCCCCGTCATCGGCAGCCGTGCCGGAGGATTACCAGAAGTCGTCGTAGAAGGCGAGACCGGCTACCTCCTCCCAGTCGGCGACATCGAAGGGATGGCCGGTCGCGCTGTCGAGATCCTCTCCTCTCCCGACCTCCAACGCCGCCTCGGCCGCAACGGGCGGGATTTGGCCGAAGGGAAGTTCAACGTCAACCGGGTCGTGCCGCGGTATCGGGAGTTTTACGAGAGGGTGATTGGGTGATGAGGGAACGCGCGATCCGCGCTCGGCGTTAGAATAGTCACGATCATGTCCCCCAAAATCATCATCACCACGCCGTTCCCCACGCCCGAGGAGGTAGCCGCGTATTACCGGATCCCCGCGGAGCGGGTCGCCGAACTAGACCGGATGATCGCCGAGCATCGCGCGGAGGCGGTAGCCGGTCCGCACAAGAAGGCCTCTTCACGGAACGGGGGTCGAAACGCTTCGAAGGTCGTTAAGGCTTCGCGCTCAAAGAAGTGAGTGGTGTCGCGGTGGCCACGACCAAGCCGGAATCGCGGAACGCCTTTATCAATGTGCCTTACGCGAAACGGTACGAGGGTGTCTACTTGGCGTTCATCGCTGGAATCGTTGGGCATGGTCTGGTGCCAACGGCGGCTGTTCGCGATCCTTCAAGTCGCTATCAACTCGAGCGGATTTATGAGCTGATCTCTGCCGCTCAATACTCATTTCATGACCTTTCATGGATGTCGTTGGATGGGAAAGCTCCTCGGACACCGCGTCTGAACATGGCGTTCGAGCTCGGCCTTGCGGTTGCTTTGAGCCGAGCTGAGGGCGCAAATCATCAGTGGTTCGTGTTCGATACCGTTCCCTATCGTCTCGACAAGGCGCTCAGCGATCTCGGAGGGATACGGCCGCGCATCCACGACCGATCACCGGAAAGTG
>DATLVW010000921.1:0-2185 GCA_035577085.1 Thermoanaerobaculia bacterium | reverse complement strand
CCGCGGTAGTCTTCTCGAGATCGCCGTCCGAGAGTATTGCTGGGTCGAGGGAGTCTCCATTCGAGGTGATCTTCGCATTCAGATCCTCGACTGACACGTCAACGGGGCCTCTCTTGTAAGCGAAGACGGCGGCATCCGCGTAGAACTGCGGTGCCTTGCCCTGATCGGTCGCTCCAAGCTCATCGTGGATTCCTATGTCCTGGAATGCACCGGTTCGCGAAGGCGGATGTTTGAGCGCGCCTGAAAACGGTTTGCCGCCTTCCACGAGCGTCTCGCTCCACACGTATTTTTTCATTCCCTCTGAGGCTGGAACCCACGGGCCGCCGGTCTCGCTCCATCCGGGCGAACCCGCAATCGCCATTTCCATCCCGTACTGCCGGCCCAATCCGATCGCGTACTTGAACGCCTCCTTCCACTCAGGAGTCATATAAGCCAGCCGGTGGTCGACAACCTGCGGGGTCTGCAACGCGGCATCGAAGTTCTGGAAGCCGGCCAGTCCGATCTGATGCATCCAGTCCAGGTCCAGCTTGATACCTTCCTTGGTGATGTTCCCGTTCATCCAGTGCCACCACACGCGCGGCCTGGCGCTGGGAGGGGGATTCATGAAACCGCTCTTCAGGGAATCGGTCGCCGTCTTTTCCTGCGCGCCGGCTACAACTGCGGCTGCAACGAACAAGAACGCGGCTGATTTGAGGATCGTACGAAACATACTTCTCCTTTCGACTCGCTCGGCGATGAGAGCGGAAACTTTTTGCGAACTTGAGTCTACTGCTTAGCGACATCGAGGTCTATTGTCAGCTTCACTTCATCCCCGACAACAGCGGTTGGGAACTGTCCAACTATCTGCTGTGTATTACGGGCACCGGCATCGGAGAGCTATTCGACACCAGCCCTGGGGAACGGGATCCACCCCGGCCTGCATCGAGAATTCAAGGGAATCGACAGGCCACCGGCGCGAAGATCATGTCCGGACTCGAGAGATGGACCCTTCCGCGAAAGATTCCGGATCGTCCGGATGGCCTCCGACAACTATGACCTTCAGGCCTGCGAGAAGCCTCCGTCCTGGGGAACACTTCGGCGAGCAAGGGTAGCCGCGATTGCGGAGATCGTGGCCGTACTTCATCCCCCCCAGAGACCGTTTCGTCAAGAATAGCTTTACACGCGATTTTTGCGACTGCTAGGGTGAGTCCAGTTTTGACCAGTGGTGGTTATGAAACGATAGCCTTCAAATAGGGAGCGTGAGATGGATCGACGGCGATTTCTGGCAAGTGCTGCTTCTCTGGGAATCATGGGCGTGTGGGCGACGCGATCGGCTGCCGCGCCGTCGCGAGTCGTATGGCGGGAGGATCGTGCGTCTTATCCCCAGGGTGTCGCATCCGGCGATCCGGACGATCACAGCGTGATCTTGTGGACCCGTCGGCCGTTCGACCAGGGCGAGAGGCAGTCACTGACTTTGGAAGTGGCGCGAGATGCGGATTTCCGCAGAGTTGTTGCGAAGGCACGCGCGCCGGTGCTTGCGGCGGCCGACTGGACCTGCCGCGCGCTGGTCGGCGGCCTCTCACCAGCGACGACCTATTGGTACCGCTTCACTGACGACAGCGGCGCCGGCAGCAGAATCGGGCGCACTATCACTGCCCCGCGTGCCAGCGACCCGCGCCCCGTCCGCTTCGCCTTTGTGTCGTGCAACAGCGTCAACGAAGGCGCGCAGAACGCCTATCGCCGGATGATCTGGGAGGACGAGCGCGCGCCGGCCGATCGCAAGCTGGGCTTCGTTCTCCATCTGGGCGACTTCATCTACGAAGTGGTTGAATATCCGGACGAGGTGTCGCACCGCTATGCGCGCAACGTCTACGACCTTGGCCGCATTCCCGACGACCGCAAAGTGGGCAATTTCCACGTGCCGACCAACCTCGCCGGCTATCGCCATGTCTATCGCGCGCATATCAACGATCCTGACATCCAGGATGCGCGCGCGCATTTTCCCTTCGTGTGCATCGGCGACAACCACGAATTCTCGTGGCAAGGCTGGCAGAGCTTCATCACATACGGCGGCAATAAGATCGAGCCCGCGCAGCCGCTGCGCGTGGCAGCCAATCAGGCGTGGTGGGAATATATCCCGTCGCGCGTCCGCAAGGCCTCGGGCCCTGGACTCGACCAGTTCGGCCCGCCGGCGGTGACCATCGCA
>DATLVW010000920.1:0-8405 GCA_035577085.1 Thermoanaerobaculia bacterium | reverse complement strand
GCCCGCGCGTTGCTCGAATCGATGGCCGTACGGCGCGTGAACTTCGATCCTCCCGGTGTTCCCTTGCTGCGCGCCGAAGTTCTGGTCTGCCAGCTTTCGCCCCGACCTGAGAATCTTCAGCCGCGATGAGCGGGTTGAGGCCTGACGTGGATCTCAATGCCTGCTACCTCGCCGCAATGCGCATCCTCAACCATCGCTTCAACAGCGAGGCGGAGCTGCAGCGAAAGCTGGCGCTGAAAGAGTTTGATGCCGAGGTGATCAGCGCGACGATCGAGAAACTCCGCCGCGAGAAGTGGCTCGACGATGATCGTTTCGCCGCCTCCTTCGTTCGCGCCCGCGTTCGCAAAGGCCTCGGGCGCCATCGCATCACCCGCGAATTGTCCGCCGCCGGCGTGGAGAGCGAATTGATCGCCCGCGCGCTGGACGAAAGCGTTCCCGATCACGATGAGCGCGCCGCGGCGCTGGCGTCAGCGCGAAAACGGCTAGCCGTTCTTCGCCGGCGCGATGATGACGATGCAAAGATCCGCGAGAAACTCGTGGCATATCTCTTCCGCCAGGGCTATGACGGCAGTCTTGCGGTCGACGTGGTTCGCGAGCTGATGACGTAGATCATCTTTGAAGAGACGGAATGGGGAGTCAGCTCGATTCGCACACTTCAAAAGCGGTGGCTGGCGCCACCCAGTCCAAAGCGCTTTGCGCGAAATGAGGGGACCAATCATGATCAGTGGACGGCCGTTGGATGGTGAGTTCGCCGCGTACGCGAAGACCGACATCGATTACGTCGCCGGCGACGACGCGGTCGGAGCGCTGGCAGCGCAAGGCGAAGAGGTCGCCGTGTTACTCGAATCGCTTGACGAAGAAGCGACTCGCGCGTGGCGGTATGCGCCGGGCAAATGGACGGTCAAGGAAGTGTTCGGCCATCTCATCGACGACGAGCGCATCTTCGCGTATCGCGCGCTTTGTGTGGCCCGAGGAGATGCGCGACCGTTGCCGGGATTCGAGGAGAATGAATACGTCGCAGCGACCAACTTCGAGTCACGCCCTCTCGCTTCTCTCATCTCTGAATACCGGGCCGTCCGCGCCGGGTCACTCACTCTTTTCGAATCGCTGACCGCCGAGGAGTGGACGCGCCGCGGTAACGTGAACGGCTACGAAGCCTCGGTGCGCGGACTTGCGTTCCACATGGCAGGTCACGAGCTGCATCATCTGCGAACGCTGCGGGAGCGATATGAGCTCTTCGCAAGCGTTCGCTAGGGCCCCTCCAACCACGCTTCGAACTGCTGCAACGTCGTGTCGTGAAATACCAGGTATCGATCGAGCGCGAGGGGATTCGATTGCCTCGTCACCGGACCAGGGGTGACGGTCACCGCGGCGTCGTAGCCGGCGGCCTTCGCCGCAGCGATCACGCCGGCGTCGTAATCGCCGTACGGGTATGCGAGGAACCTCACCCGCTGATTGATGTGCTCCTCAATTGTGGCGCGGCTGCAGCGAAGTTCGTCATCGAGGAACTGCTCGTAATTCGATTCGTCGGCGACCGAGGCGTGAGCGCGGCTGAGGAGAGGATGAGAATAGGTGTGGCTCTCGATATCGGCTCCCTCCATCGTCAGGCCGGCGACCTCGGACCACGTCAGGTTGTACGGATGATGCGAGTGGGCGTCGATCGCCTGCGGATAGACGAACGCCGTGAACGGCCAATTGCGTTTGGCCAGCTCCGGAGCAATCACCGTTGTGGTCGAGCGCCATCCGTCATCGACGGTGATCACGGCCGAGCGCCGCGGGAGCGCTGATCGCCGCCCGGCAATGTAATCGACGACATCCGCAAGCGGGATCACTTCGTAACCGTGCCGGTCGAGCGCGTCGAGCTGTTGCTGGAGCGCCGAGGCGCTGATCGTGTAGAGCGCCATCTCGTCAGGTGTCGCAGTTGCTCCGGCACGCGGAATGACTTCATGCGGCGGCAGGCCGTCCTCTTCGACTTCGTGGTAGCCGAGGATGATGATGCGAGGTGGATTTCGCGCCGGGGAAATGGTGAGCGCGATGAGCAGGAGAACCCAGAACATGCCGTTCTCGGAATCAACAGGAATGCCAGAAACCTCATCGGGATGACACGCCCAACCTCGGCTGTTACGATCTCGCGCTTTCGAGGAGAGTCCTTTTTGCTCACGACCAATCAGATCCGCCAGCAGTTTCTCGAGTACTTCGAGAAGAATCAGCACCGACGCGTGTCGAGCTCGTCGCTCGTTCCGGCGGGCGACCCGACGCTCCTTTTCACGAACGCCGGCATGAATCAGTTCAAAGATGTTTTCCTCGGGCGCGAGCCGCGCGACTACAAGCGGGCCACGACGTCGCAGAAGTGCGTCCGCGCCGGCGGCAAGCACAACGATCTGGAGAACGTCGGCCGCACGGCGCGGCATCACACGTTCTTCGAGATGCTCGGCAACTTCTCGTTCGGCGACTACTTCAAAGAGGATGCGATCAAGTTCGCCCTCGACCTCATCGTCAACGTCTGGGGCCTTGAAGTGGAGCGGCTCTGGTTCTCCGTCTTCGAAGGTGGCGACGGCGTTCCTGCCGACGAAGAGGCGGCCGCGCTTTGGGTGAAAGCGGGCGCGTCGCCGGACCGCGTGCTGCGCTTCGGCAAGAAGGACAACTTCTGGTCGATGGGGGATACCGGTCCGTGCGGGCCCTGCTCCGAGATCCATTACTTTCGCGGAGACGATCTGTCGAAGAACGTTGCTGCGCTCGTCAACGGCGAGGGCGACGACACGATGGAGATCTGGAACCTGGTCTTCATGCAGTACGACCGCGGTGCCGACGGCGTACTTACGCCGCTTCCGGCACCCTCGGTCGATACAGGCATGGGGCTGGAGCGGCTCGCCAGCGTGTTACAGAAGACGAGGACGAATTACGACATTGATTTGTTCAAACCGATCATCCGTGACGTTCAATCGCTGAGCGGATACGACTACGGCCAGCCTCAGCACGAAGAGCTCAACGTCGCTACTCGAGTGCTCTGCGATCATTCGCGCGCAATGACTTTTCTTGTTGCCGACGGTGTCATTCCGTCAAATGAAGGCCGCGGCTACGTATTGCGACGCATTATTCGTCGGGCAGTTCGATTTAGTCGCAAGTTCTATATCAAATTCCGTCCATCCAAGCTGGTTTTTTCAGTGGTTGAGTCTATGAAGGACGCGTATCCGGAACTTGTGGCACGCCAAGAGATGGTCATGAAGACTCTAGAGGCGGAAGAGGATCGTTTCGAACGAACTCTCTCCACCGGTATGGAGCGTGTTGGCCAGATCCTCGACGACATTCGCGCCAGGGGAGAACGAACAATCGGTGGCGCGGCACTCTTTCGCTTGTACGACACCTTTGGCGTCCCAGTTGATCTCATCGGAGAAATGGCGGAAGAGGAAGGAGTCACTCTCGACCGCGAAGGCTTCGAGACGATGATGGCGGACGCGCGCGTTCGCGCCAAGGCGTCGTCGAAGTTCCAGTTGTCGGCCGGCGCCGCAGTCTTCGCGCCGATCGCGGAGAAGACCGGGCCGACGGAGTTCGTTGGCTACGATCAGTATGTTGACGTTCCCTCGACGGTGAAGGCGATCGTCGTTGCCGGGGTCGAGCAGGACGCCATTCACCACGGCGCGGAAGGTGAGGTCGTTCTTTCCCCGACGCCGTTCTACGCGGAGTCAGGCGGTCAGATCGGTGACAGCGGCGCGCTGGAGTGGGATGGCGGCCGGGCCACGGTGCTTGACACGCAGAAGCCGGCCAGCGATCTCATCGTGTCGCGCGTTCGCGTAGACGAAGGACATCTCACGCTCCATTCGAAAGTGCGCGCATCCGTACCGGTGCCGACGCGGCTCGACACGACCGCGAATCACACGGCGACACATCTGCTGCATCAAGCGCTGAAAGACGTACTCGGCGAGACGGTGCAGCAGGCCGGCTCGCTCGTCGCGCCGGACCGGCTGCGCTTCGATTACACGTATCACCAGGCGCCGACGGAAGTGCAGCTGCGCAAGGTCGAAGAGATCGTCAACGACAAAATCCGCGCGAACCTCGACGTCACGAAGACGGTCATGCCGATCGCCGAGGCGAAGAAGACCGGCGCGGTGGCGATGTTCGGCGAGAAGTACGGCGAGAACGTACGCATCGTGACCGCGGGCGATTTCTCGCGCGAGTTCTGCGGCGGCTGCCACGTCAATCGCACCGGCGACATCGGCCTGTTCAAGATGGTCAGCGAACGTTCGCTTGCCGCCGGCGTGCGGCGTATGGAAGCGCTCACGGGCCGCGGCGCGCTCGCGTACTTCCAGACGATCGAAGACGCCGCGCACGAGTTGCAGCAGCAGCTCAACGTGAAGCTGGAAGACGTCCCGGCGCAGTTGCGGACGATGCAGGAGCGGCAGAAGAGCCTGGAGAAGGAGCTCAAGCAACTCAAGATGCGCGTAGCCACGGGAGGCGGAGCGTCGGCCTCGTCGTCAAACGGCGAGGAGTCGGTCGACATCGATGGCGTGGCGCTGGTCGCCCGCCGTTTCGACGACGTCAGCGGCGGCGACCTGCGCAATCTTGCCGACACGTTCCGCTCGAAGATCAAGTCCGGCGTCGTCGTCCTCGGCTCCGTCGCCGACGGGAAGGTCACGCTGCTGACCGCGGTGACGAAGGATCTGCTCGACCGCGTCCAGGCCAACACGCTCATCAATAAACTCGCCCCGATCGTCGGCGGCAAGGGCGGCGGCAAGCCCGATCTCGCGCAGGCCGGCGGGAAGGACCCGGACAAGCTGGATGAGGCGATCGCGCAAGCGCCGCACGCGCTGCGGGAGTTGCTGGGGGCGAGGGCGTAGGCGTGTTCGATCTCTCGGAGGAGTTGGCTTCCATCCGAGACGAGTTTGCTGCCCGAGGTCTCGAGTTCGCTGTCTGCGGCGGAATCGCCATGGCCATTCACGGTTTCACGCGCGCGACCGAGGACCTTGATCTCTTCGTGAGGCCGGAGGAAGTCGAAGCAATCGAAGCAGCGCTGGAAGGGCTCGGCTATGCGATCAAGTCGGCCCCGGCTACGGTTGGCGCAATGAACATCCGGCGTGTTTCAAAGATCGACGCAGCCGAGGACGACAACCTTGCTGTGGATCTGTTGCTCGTGTCTCCGGAAACAAGCGCCGTTTGGAACAGCCGCGAGGTCGTGAGCTGGCGCGACCAACCGTTGCCTGTCGTATCGCGCGAAGGGCTGATCGCGTTGAAACGTCTCCGGGCAACGAGCATGGATCTCGTCGATATCGGGCGGATGGAGACCGAAGGCGATGACACCAGCAGGCCAATCTCGCTCTGCATCGGACGCGTAGCGCAACTGCGCAATTTTTGCCTGTCGCTTGGGAAGGCGGGACGCGCGGCGCGAAAGAAAGGTCAGTTGTCGCCACTCACACCCGCCACCTCCAAGGTCTCCTCGAATCGCTGACCGGGCGGAACGCATCCGGAAAGTGCGTGATGACGAAACGCCAGCCGGTCCAGAAGAGGGAGAGAACGTCGTAGCGGATCTCGCCGTCGTGCGGATGTCGGCCGAGGTATGCGCTGGCTAGGGTGATGAGTTGGAGCTGCTTGCGGCGATCGACGGCATCGACGCCATGTCCTGCAAACAGACTTTGCCGCGCCTTCACTTCGACGAAGACCAGCTTCCCGCCGCGCCGGACGATGAGGTCGATCTCGCCGGCGCGCAGACGTACGTTGCGCGCGACGATGCGGTAGCCGCGCAGCCGGTAGAACCATGCAGCGCGCCGCTCGCCGCGTGCGCCGAGTTGTCGTGACGGGATGCGCATGTCGCTGCCGAGGATCCCTCGGATGATTCGAAACGCATCGAAGTTCTACCGGAGGTGGAAAGACTCACCACAGAGACACAGAGATCACAGAGAGCTCTCTGTGTCCTCTGTGTCTCAGTGGTGAAACCGGTTCTACTTGCGGTGGAAGTGCTTTTCGATGTCGAGGTGGCGGATGTCGACGATGATCGGGCGGCCGTGGGGGCAGGCGTAGGGGTTCGACGAGTCGAGGAGCTCGGCGGTGAGGCGGGCCATCTCCTCGCCGCTGAGCGGACGATGAACCTTGATCGCGGCCTGGCAGGCGAGGGAGGCGCAGACCTTATCGCGGAGATGCTGGAGGTGCGAGCGGTCGTCTAGCGAGGCGTCAACGAGTTTGCGGAGGAAGGCATCGACGTCTTTCTTCACGAGCTCCGACGGGACGGAGGCGATGGCGAAGACATTCCCGGAAAAGCGCTCCATGTCGAAACCGACCGCGCGCAGCTCCTCGATGTGCGATTCGAGCACCGCACTTTCCGCGGCCCCGCTCTCGTAAAGAATCGGCGTAAGAAGCTGCTGGCTCACGGGCGCGTTTGCGGCGGCGCGGTCGAAGTAGCGGTCGTACAGAACGCGCTCGTGAGCGACATGCTGATCGATGAGACGCAGACCGGTGGGCGTGTCGATGACGATGTAGCTCATCCGGTATTGGCCGATGACGCGTCCCTGCAAATCGCCCAACTGCGGCTCGCTCTGCTGCAACTGCGGCTGCGACTCGATCAGCGCAGTCTGCTCGCGGAGGGGTGGCTGCACGAGGCTCTGTCGTTGAAAGAGCGGCGTGAACTCGGGCCGGTAACCGGCGGGCGCGTCATCGAACCGCTGCGGTGCAAAGAGTGTTGACGGCGCAGGTGCAGCTGCGGGAGCCGGACCGGCAGCTTGCAGCAGTTGCGAGCCTTCTTCTGCGCCGCCGAGGGCGCGTTTGATGCCTTGCTCGACCGCGACATGAACGGCGCTGGAATCGCGGAAACGCACTTCCGTCTTCGCCGGATGCACGTTCACATCGACAAACTCCGGTTCGACGCCCACAAAAAGCACGATCGCTGGATGCCCATCGAAGTCGAACGCCTCGGCGCCACGATTCGCCGCATGCGTCAGGACGCGGTCCTTCACCAGCCGGCCGTTGACGAAGAAATACTGATTGCGCCGGCTGCCGTAGCGGAGGCCGCGCGTGACGTAGCCGGCGGCGTGGACGGCACCGATCGTGGCGTCGATCTCCTCGAGGTACGGTGCCGCTTCGTCGCCGATGATCTGGATGACGCGCTCGCGCATCGTCGCCGCCGGCGGGAGATCGACGACCGTGCGCCCGTTGTGCTCGACGCGGAAGGCGCGCGACGGAAGCGGCAGCGCGTACGACGAGACGATCGTGACGATGGCGCGGAACTCGGCGTCGGCGGACTTGAGGAACTTGCGCCGCGCCGGGACGTTCTCGAACAGCTCGCGCACGCTGATGGTCGTGCCGCGGTCGCGCGCAGCGGGGCGCGAATTCCGCGAGCCGGTGAGCGGATCGCATTCGATCTCGATCGCTTCATCGCCCGTCGAGGTGATGAGCGTGAATCGGGAGACGCTGGCGATCGAGGGAAGCGCTTCGCCGCGGAACCCGAGCGTGTGTACCTGCGCGAGATCGTCGAAGCCGCGAATCTTCGATGTGGCGTGACGCTCGAGGGCGAGGAGGGCATCGTCGTGCGCCATCCCCGAGCCGTTGTCGCGCACCTCGATCAGTTTCTTGCCGCCGTTTTCGAGCAGGACGTCGATGACCATCGCGCCGGCGTCGATGGCATTCTCGACAAGCTCCTTGACGACTGATGCCGGCCGCTCCACGACCTCGCCGGCAGCGATCTGGTTAATGAGATCGGAGGGGAGAAGTTGGATGCGGGGCACTTGCGGATTATCTCGCGGTTTCGCGGTCGAGAAAACGATCCGCAGATGACGCAGATGGAACCCAGATAAGAAAATGATCTGCGATCATCTGCGTCATCTGCGGATCACACCTCGAACACGATCTTCCCGAACGCTTCCCTCGCTTCGAGGATGCGATGTCCTTCGGCGACTTCGGCTAGGGGGAGGACGCGGTCGATCACCGGGTGGAGGCGGCCCTGCTCGACGAGCTTCACGATCTGGTGCAACTCGGCCAGGCTGCCCATCGTGGAGCCGAGGATTGAGAGGAGCTTGAAGAAAACGAGACGGAGATTGATGGTTGCTTCGCCGCCCGTCGTGGCGCCGCATGTGACGAGGCGGCCGCCGCGCGCCAGGGCTTTCAGCGAGCGCTCGAACGTCTCGCCGCCGACGTGCTCGAAGACGACATCGACGCCGCGCTTGCCGGTCAGGCGGCGCACGTCATCGAGAAAGTCGGTCTCGGTGTAGACGATGGTGGCGTCGGCGCCGAGGGCTTGGGCACGGGAGGCTTTCTCGGCGGTTCCGGCGGTGGCGTAAACGGTCGCGCCAAACAGCTTGGCGATCTGAATGGCGGCGCTCCCGACGCCGGAACCGCCGGCGTGAACGAGGACGGTCTCGCCCATGCGGAGCTGGGCGCGGGCAACGAGCATGTGCCAGGCGGTGAGCATGTCGAGTGGAAAC
>DATLVW010000919.1:0-4647 GCA_035577085.1 Thermoanaerobaculia bacterium | reverse complement strand
CGTACTGTGAAACCACTTCTTACAACGCCTCTATCTTGTGCGCCTTGCGAGACTTCGGTCCATTTAATACGACGGTGTGCCTCATGCAGGGGGAATGCGACGGTTATTTGGGCGCGGACAATTGCGCAGGCTCCACGAAATCCGGTTGCATTGTCGTCTTAGCTGAAGATAGGCGTGGACCTCAACTGCCCTACCGTTCCGGCGAGTGGAAGCTAGTGTCCGTGATCCTGAGGCGCGGGCCGTCCGGACGGTCCAGCTTGTGACGATCGTGATCGCCGCGTTTTTGGCGGTGCAGACCGTTGCAGCAGCGCCTTCTACGTTCTGCATTGAGCAGCGTTGCCAGGCAGTCAACGAGATCCCGGGTACCGTTGCCCCTTCGGACACTGTCCGGGATTTCGTTTGGATCTCCTCGGACCTCAAGCAGATCGCAACCGGAACGATCCAGGCCGGCGCCAATGTACTCACTCTTCCCGCTTCCTCACAGCACCATAAACTGGCCCCGCGTCTGTCGGATGGCTCGACGCGAGCGACCCTCGATTTTGAGCTTCGATGCCAGGATTTGACCTGGAAGTGGTCTGTCACGCGCGTCCCGGTGCCGGGCGTGGATCTCCGCCATCCTGGCAGCGGCTGTACCCTGCTGGTCAAAAGCAACGGATACCGAAGTGTCGAGCGGCAACTGCGCGACGTAGAGGTTGGCAATGTGTTCCTGCAGAAAATACCCATCCTGTCGGGAACGGTCATCGACGCGAAAACCGCAATTCCGCTTCGAGATGCCCGCGTGTATCTGCCCAACGGGAACTCGCTTGCGGTGACCGACCGGAAAGGTAACTTTCGCGCGCCTGTTGCTGACTTGTGGCCGCAGTTCATTCGCGTGGCCATGGCCGGTTACGCGAGGCGCACTGTTCTCCTGCCCAAGGCCGTTGCGGATACTGAGCTCTCAGTACGTCTCTCCAAAGGTGGATCGCTGACCATCAGGCTCGCACCGCCGCTTGGGCAGGAAGACGTAACCTGGGAAGTGCGACGACCGCTCGCCGGGTCACGTGGCGACGAGCTCGCGCACAGCGGACGACTTCCAAAGGGTGAAAAGGAGGCCGTTGTCGACGCACTCGAACCAGGCAAATACCGCGTGATCGTCGCAGGGTCGAATCCACTTCAGCGAATCGGCCAACTCGTGACGTTGACCGAAGGGGGAGAGGCAGAGGCAATCGTACAGATCTCTGCAGCGGTGCTCGAGGCCACCGTCCGCTACGACGACAAGCCACTCGCCGGAGCCATCCTCCACATTGAACCCGAGGATAGCTCCTGGACTTCCTCCGTGACGACTGACAGCGGGGGGAGCGTGACGGAAGAGGTCTGGCAACAGGGGACCTATACCGCGATCGTTACGCAGTTGCCACTCATTCCATTCTGGCGAGAGACAGAGCACATCGACGGCGATAAGAACCGGTGGTCTATCTCCGTTCCGAACCGGCGGCTTCTTGGGCGCGTCACGGACGACTCCAGTGGACAGCCCATCCGCGACGCTCGCGTCGAAGTCACGATGAGAAACGACGATCGCTCAACAATGGTCACGCTGCGGAGCGGAGAGGATGGACGCTTCGAGCTGGGCGCCTTTCCGACCGGCAGCTACGCGCTCGCTGTCTCGAAGAGTGGATATCAATCCTTGCAGACCTCGTGGAGCACCGTCGACGAGACGGCAACCGACCAGTCTCCCCAAGTGCGGCTCAAGGCGGCCGGAAACCGGCCGGTCGTTGTGACGAACTCGTTCGGCGCGCCACTTTCGGCAGCCGTATACGTAAGCACTCGGAACGGAACGCATCCTGTAGGAGCTACCGACGAGGACGGCCGCATCTTATTGCCGGTCAGCCCCGAAGACTACGGTATGGTTTTCGTTGTCCCAAGATCAGGCTCCATCGGTGTCGCTCAATTCGAATCGCTCGGGAAAGGAGCAGACGATATCCACATTCGGGTCCCTGAAGGTAACGCCTCTCTCGAAATCGATTGCGAGACGACATCCGGCGCCGCGTTGACTGGTGTCGCGGTGCTGCTCCGCATCGACGGAGTCCTGCTGCCGATTCCTGTCTGGGAAGGAATGATCAATTACCAAGGCTTGCCCATGTTCAGTGACGGCCAAGGCCGGCTTTTGCTAACGCATCTTCCGGCCGGCCGCTATGAGATCTGGCCCCTCGACCGGCAACAATTGAACGCGGTCACATCCGGCTCACCACCACCCGCGCAGGTGATCATCGCAGTAACGGCTGGTTATCAGTCCGCGAAAATGGTGTTCGCATCGGCCAAACCTTGAATCTTTCGAAGACCATTTCTATCCGGGAGCCCTTGGCTACGCCGCGATTGCTCGCAGGCTTGCAGACGCATTCTGATTTGAGAGACGATCCGCAGATGACGCAGAGGGACGCAGATCGGTCTTCATCTGTGTGTATCTGCGTCATCTGCGGATGACTCTCTATGCCACTTCTCACCGAGGCGTTGCGGTTTGCGGAGAATCCCGCCACGAGCGTTGACCAACTCCGTCGCGCCTGCGACCTCCTGGCTCTCGACTCCTCGGGTACGCCATCCGAGGTTCGCGGGCGACTGCTGGCGCATTTGGAGACGTTGGATGCTGCGTCGCCGATCGTCTGTCTGAATCCCAACGTCAAATCTGCTGGTGAAACATAGAGCGATCCGCAGATGACGCGTATGGAGGCCGGGGCGCGATCGAGTCGACGTAGCCATTGACGTCCGGCAGCTCGGGCGCGGGCGATTATCCGCTGCGGGTCTCGCGATCGTTAATTTGCAGCGAGGGCTGGAGTCGCCAGCGGGCCGCTGGCGGTACAGCCGGCGAGGCCGCCGGCGCTACGATCGATTTCCCGCGTTCGATGAGCGCTACGAAACCCGCTTCAGTGCCTCGGCCACATCCTTCTGGTTTGGATTGAGCTTGAGGGACGCCGCAAAGTTGGCCTTTGCCTCCGCTTTCTTTCCCTGCTTCTCGAAGAGTTGGCCGAGCCAGTAGTGGGCGCGGGCGAGCGGGGGCTCGTCTTTCTTTGGCGTGTACGCGAGGTATTTGCGCAGCATTTCTTCGCCGTGCGCGAGATTTCCGTTACTGAGAACGGCGAGCTGTCCGATGCGGAAAACGGCGGGCATGTAGAGCGGATCGAGCGTCAGCGCCGAGTCGAATTCGATGCCGGCGGCCTTGTAGTCCTTTTCGGAGATGTGCAGGATCCCGAGGTCGAGGTGGGCACGAGGCGATTTCGGGAACTCCTTCACCTCGGCGAGATACTCGTTCTTCGCCTCGGCGGTCTTCTTCTGCTGCGAATAGATGAACGCCGAGGCGCGGTGTCCCATGAGCGGATCGCGTTTCCTGATCTCGGCGGCCTGTGCGGATGCCTTCTCGAAGCTTCCGCCCATGAAGCCGGGGGCGAATGCGTAGTACTCGACGAGTCCCATGCGGGCCTCGAGATGGTTTGGGTCGAGCTCGACCGCCTTCTCGAAATCCTCTTTCGTTTTCGATGCGAGCGAGGCCTGACTGAAGAAACTTGCCTTCTGGGCCATCGATCCGTAGGCGCTGCCGAGCCAGTAGTGCGCGTCGGCGGATTTCGGATTCTGTGCGACCGCTTTCTCGAAGAGCGCGGACGCCGCCTCTGCATCGTTGCGGGTCATGGCCGCGCGGCCCTGATCCATGAACGAATTCTGGGCAAGCAGAGGAAGGGCGATCAATCCGGCGAGGGCAGCAATGATTGGACGCATGCATCTAGTACGCGATTTGCGTAGAACATGTTTCGGCTCAGCGCGGGCGTGAGGTTGTCCGCTGAAAGGCGTTGCGTGCGTTTTCTCGCGGAGCCTCCTAGAATGCGCCTCCCGTCGATAACTTGAACGATGACTGAAACGATCGAAGTAGCCCGTCCCACTATCCCGATCTACAACGCCTCGGCGCTTTCCGCTGCGGCGGACAAGGCTCTATCCGATGCCCGGCGCGCGCTTGCGGCGATCGAAAGCCTTCCCCTCGAAGCGCTCACACCCGAATCGGTTCTCGAAGCGTGGGACCGGATCTCGATCACGCTGGAAGACGCCTACGGCCCGGTCTCCATTCTCAACAGTGTTCACCCCGATGCCGCCGTCCGTGACGCCGGGGACCGGGCCCTGATCGAAGAGTCGGTGTTCATGACCGAGCTGTTCCAGAACGAGCAACTGTTCGAGCGCGTGCGCCGCGTCGAGCCGCGTACGGCCGCGCAACGGCAATTGAAGAAGGACCTTCTCGAAGCGTTCGAGGACAGCGGCGTGGCGCTGCCGCGCGAGCGGCGCGATCGCTTCAAGGCCATCTCCGAGCGGCTCACGGAACTGGCTCAGGAGTTCAGCCGGAACATCCGCGAGAATAAGACGCTCCTCCACTTCACGCCCGATGAATGCGCCGGTCTCCCGCAGTCGTATCTCGACCGTGTTGCGCGCGATGACCAGGGAAACATCGTGGTCGGATTCGACTATCCCGACTACGTCCCCTTCATGGCCAACGCCGTCAGCGAGGAGGCGAGAAAGCGCTACTACATCGCCAACACGAATCGAGGGACGGCGCGCAATCTCGAGATCCTCGACGAGATCGTGGCGCTGCGGAAAGAGACTGCCGACCTCTACGATGCCCCCAGTTACGCACAC
>DATLVW010000918.1:0-2911 GCA_035577085.1 Thermoanaerobaculia bacterium | reverse complement strand
ATGAGGTCTGCAACGACCCCGACCTCGCCCAGCCGCTGGCGCCGAATGACCTGATCTTTTTCGAGGTCTACCGCGACGCCGACGCGTACAGCGAGCATCTCCGCGGCGCCGTCAACGAGTTCATCGTCGCCAACCGCGATTACTTCCACGCGCCGTGGCAGGGACATCCACGTCCAGAGACGACGTACCTCGATCCGAAGCTGCTTTTCGTCCGTCCGGGCATCGAAGGGAACGGTAACGGCAACGGAGGCTGAGTACCGTTCCCCGGAGTCTTCTTCGCGTCTTCGCGTGAGCGCAGTGTCACGCGAAGCCGCGAAGGCGCGAAGGGGACCGGAGACTCTCGGTTTGATTCGTTGGAATCCAAAGCGGTTATACTGGCGGTATGAAAACGGCGGTGTCGATTCCTGACGAGGTATTCGAGAAAGTGGAGCGCCTGGCGCGGCGCGAAAAGAGGTCGAGGAGCGAGGTATTCAGTGCCGCGCTGCGCGAGTATGTTGCCCGTCACAACCCGGACGAGATCACCGACGCTATCAACCGCGTTTGCGATCAGGTGGGAGATCAGCGCGACGAATTCGTTGCAGCGGCAGCGCGTCGCGTGCTGGAGAAAACGGAGTGGTGATCTCGCGAGGCGACGTCTGGTGGGCGGATCTTCCCGAACCCACCGGCTCCGGTCCCGGTCTTCGGCGTCCAGTAGTGATCATTCAAGGCGACGCCTTCAATCGAAGCCGCATCGCCACGGTCGTTTGCGTTCCACTGACCACGAATACTAGCTGGGCGGATTTGCCGGGCAATGTGCTCTTGCCCGCGGCGATCACTGGCCTGCCCAGAGATTCGGTCGCGAATGCCTCGCAGGTCATCGCGTTCGATAAGACACTATTGCTTCAACGGGTAGGAAAGCTGTCCAGTTCCAAGCTCGGGTTGGTCCTGTCTGGTCTCGATATTGTTCTGGGGAGATAGCGGTAGCATCAGGGGCACTGTTCCCAGAAGTCTTCTTCGCGGCTTCGCGTGAGCGGCTTCGCGTGAGCATCGGTGTCACGCGAAGCCGCGAAGGGCGCGAAGGGGAACGGCGTACGATGTCATTCCCATCGATATTGGAGACGCGCCGTTTGTAATCAGAAACGCTACGTTTCGAAACGAAGACGCGTCGTTTGGAATCAGAGGCGCTCCCTTTCGAAACGGAGACGCGCCGTTTGGAATCAAAGACGCTCCCTTTCGAAACGGAGACGCGTCGTTTGATATCAGAGACGCCCCCTTTCGAAACGGAGGCGCGCTGTTTGGAATCAGAGGCGCGTCGTTTCGAAACGGAGGCGCACCGTTTCGAATCAGCGGCGCTCCGTTTGAAAACGACGAAGGCAGGCGGTCAAGCCTTGGCTCGTTCCCTCCATGCAAACCATAGAAAAACGGTTACTTGTGAGTGTGCACCTGGACTGGCCGTCACGATGTTTCGTCAGTTATTCGCACAGGCCGGGCTGACCCTGATCTCGGGAAGGCTACGTCATCGATACGAGGATCTTCCGCGGGCCGGAGAATGGGCGCCGGCCGTGGCAGACCAGCATGTTGTCGACCATGAGCAGGTCGCCGCGCTGCCATGAAAAGAGGCGCATCTCCTCGCCCACCGTCCTGCGCACCTCGTCGAGGCTGGCCACCTCGATCGGGCTTCCGTCTCCGAACGTCGCGGTCTGCGGCATCAGCTCCTCACGTCCGTACAGCGCGAGCAGTGACTCGTAGATCACGGCCGGATGCGTCGACGGATGGAACTGGTCGGCCTGGTTGAACCACACTTCCTCCCCCGTCTTCGGATGGATGCGCGTGGCCGGCCGGACCTGCGTGATCGTCAGGCTGCCGTCGTCGTTCCAGCGCGCCTCGGTGCCCTCCGTGCGGCAGAACTCCGACACCTCGTCTCTGCTGTCCGTCTCGAACGTGGCCTGCCATGACGGGCCGAAGCCGCTGCCGCCGTGAAGATTGCGGATGTACTTCACCTGGCGCGTCACGAAAGCGTCGCGGACGTCGTCCGGCAGGCGCTGCAGGATGCGGCGGCTGTCCGCCAGCGGTGTCTGGCCTCCTTCCTGCGGCGCAATCGCGCAACAGAAGAAGACTCGCGAGGGCCACCGGCTGGAGTACGACAGCTCGTTGTGCAGCGAGATGAAGAACTCGGGCGGATATTCGGTCGACGTGTAGACGCCCGAGCCGAGCTTCCGGCGGGGCGAATTGCCGTCGATGTACCCGAGAGCCTCGCCACCCAGGGGGCGGACGACGCGCGAAAGGATCTCCTGCGTGTCGATACCGAATCCGCGAAAGAGGAGCGCGCCGTGCTGCAGCAGGTGCGCCTCCATCGACTCGCGCTCCGACGCGTACCGTTCCAGCAGCCCCTCGGGCGAACCGGCCGATTGCGCGCCGGCGCTCACGATCAGCGGCAGTGACTGGGGCGATTCAGGCTGTCCAATATCGAGCATTTGAGCGATAATCACCTACATCCATCCACGAATACAATCGGAGTGATTCTAATGAAGAACTGCAAGGCCGCGTTCCTGCTCCCGGTCCTCGCCGTGCTGACCGCTTCCTGCCTGGAAGCTGCCGATCGTCCCAAGCTCATCGTGCAGATCACCGTCGATCAGCTTCGCGGCGATCTTCCGTTTCGCTACCGGGACCGCTTCACCGAAGGCGGCTTCCGCTACTTCCTCGATCACGGCACATGGTACAGCGATGCCTATCATCCGCACTCGCTCACGGAGACGGTCGTCGGTCATACGACGCTGGCGACGGGCGCGTATCCGTCGCGCCATGGGATGGTGGCGAATTCGTGGTTCGATCGATCGACGAACACGTTCATCGACAACATCAAGTCGCCGCAATATCCGCTCCTTTCGGTCAACGGCGAAACGCAGACGGGATCCGGCGGGTCGCCGGTCAG
>DATLVW010000917.1:0-2268 GCA_035577085.1 Thermoanaerobaculia bacterium | reverse complement strand
CGGCGACCTGGTAGGCGATATTCACACCGTCGCTGTGGGCGTATCGAATCTGGGGCGGCACGCTCTCGACAGCCTACGACGCAAGAGAACTCCGTCAGACCAGGCAAGCGGCGGCGCTCCGTTGGTCGGGTGACATTCCCGGACACTGGCCCACGCGAGCCGCGCGCCTAACGGGTTGAGCGTTTGACGGTTGTGACGATGGTCTGCCACTCACGTGGGGGCACCCGAAAGCCCGAGACGATGAGCTTCCCGAACATCGCAACTTGCGTCCCCCTAGCCCACGGGTTCGACAGTCGCCGGTACACAACCTTGGCGTCGCGGAGGCTGGGATGCAAGATGACGTGCACCGAGTAGCCCGATTGCTCGATGCTGAGCCAGCAAGCCGGAACGCCGGCGCCGCGTTCACCGACAAAGCCGCAGCGTTTCTGAACGGGAAAGCCCGCTTGCCGCAGCGCCGTCGCAATCCGCGGCGGGACTTCGAGGCGGGTACTAGCCTGTGCTGCAGCCGCGGTCTGCGAAGCGCAGACGACCGCCAGACACGCGACCGTCGCGAACAACATTCGCCTCACGAGTCGGATGATACGACCTCTTCTGGTGACATTCCCGCACGCTGGCTCAGTCGGGAGGACACTCCTCGTCGTGACTATTTGGGCTCTCAGCGGCGCATTGTCAGGAGCATGACGGTGAAATGTGCTGCTCTCGCCTTTTGCTCGTAGTTCTTGCCACCGGCTGTAGTGGTCACGGTGAGAGGGCGAGCGAGAGTCGAGCCGTGCTCTACCAGGGTCTAGCCCTCTACCGACCCGGAGCCACCGTTGAAAACCGCAGCATCAGCGACCCCGCCGCGAGACGAGCGGGCGCAGCCTTGCGGAAGCAGTCTGCGCTTGCTCTCGGCTCACGACACCGACAGTAGCGCCTGCGCTCTAGTGACATTCCGGGACACTGGCCCAGGCGAGAGGCCCTCCCGGCTAGTCCACGTGAGGCGACTCGTCAACCAGCTCATAGACGCGCGCCGGCTTCTCGCCTGGTAGCGCGCGCTCTCCAAGATCGCGGAGGGAGAGCTGGCCAAGGATCTGACCTTCGAGCAGCGAGTGTGTCGCGTGCGACACCAAGATCTGCCCCGGCTCGGCGGTCGCACAGAGCCGAAGCACGCGAAACGCTGGCGAACCGAGCAGGCCTTCGGCGGAGCGTGCCAATCGGCCTGTATGGATCGCTGCGCAGATCGCTGGCATCTCGGTTCCGGCTGCGGTCCAGTCTCCTTTCCGCAACGCTTCGCGCATCTGAGCTGCCGCGATGACCGCCTCCTCTGCTGCCGAAAAGAGCGACAGCGTGTGGTCCCCGCCACGCTCGACCACGCGGCCGTCATGCGCGTCAACACAGTCATTGACGACCCTGTAATAGGCGGCGGCCACGCCAGCTGCAGCATCGTCACCGAACTCCCGCATGATGCGGCCCCAGCCGACGAGATCGGTTACGAGCAACGTCGCGATGGAGCCCGCGGCCGCCGTCGCCAGAGGCGGGAACTCGCTGAGCAATCCTTCGGCTTCAACCTGGAACAACCGCTGCGGGTGCGAGATGTCCTTCAAGCGGTGCTCGCCGAGATCACGTAACCGAAGACCTCGGACCTCCTGGTCCTCGATTATTCCGGCGGCTGCGTGCGACAGGACGATCTGTCCGCCGTGGGCCGCCGCGCAGATACGTGCGGCCCGACTCACGCCGACGCCAACATAGCCATCGCTATGGATGTGCGGCTCGGTCGTGTGAATTCCGATCCGAACGCGTACGGCTCCCATTCCTGCGAGCGCGCGTTGGGCAGCGACGGCCGCTGCCACGGCATCAGTCGCGCGCACAAAGACTGCAAACAACGCATCACCTTCTGCGTCGACGACTGATCCGTCGTGAGCACCAAACGTATCGCCGAGAAGGCGGCGGTGATCTGCTCGCAGATCGCCATAGGCCGCACCGTGCTGCCGGGAGAGGTTGGTCGATCCCTCGATGTCGCTGAAGAGAAAAGTGACCGTCCCAGTGGGAAGAGCAGCCTTCACGCCCTGGATCGTAAGCAGCGACGAACAGCAGGCCTAGCTTCTCTGGTGACATTCCCGCACGCTGGCCCAACCCAGGCTTACCTGCCGTTAGATCACGAGCGTGACGCCTCGCCCTTTGCGCCCTATGTGCGCTGGTGGCCAGATCAGTGACAGCGATTGCCTAGCTGCGCCGGGCGATCTCCGTGAATCGGCTCTGACTTGGGGCATTGCCGTGGAGGCATCTCAA
>DATLVW010000916.1:0-2086 GCA_035577085.1 Thermoanaerobaculia bacterium | reverse complement strand
GCTCGCGTAACTGCGCCCGGTGCGCTCGTCAATCCGGTAGTTTTGCGCCTGATCCTCCTCGCTGTCCACCGTGGCGAAGCGAATGGAACCGCAGAAGGCTTCCAGCCCCTCCATCAAGACGCGGTAGATGCCTTCCTCGGCGCTGTCCTGCAACCGGCCCCGGATCATCCCTCTGGTGTAGCCGCCGGCGAATGCGCGCAGCGTCCACTTCGCGGCAGGGCTGACTTCGAGCGCCGGCATCCCGCGCACCGTGCGCGAGAGCGCGTCTCTTATATAGAGTGTGCCGTCAACTTCGGTGCCGCCGACCCTAACCTCCGCGGGGATCGCGCGCACCGCCTGCATCAGCCCGACATTCATGTGCCGGTCGGAGTGGAGCTGCGGGACGATCCAAGCCGGACGATTCGGTCGAGCGAGCATCCGATCCGGCAGCGGAACCTTGAGCATGTTGTCCCACGGGCGCGGGACCGGCACCGCGACGAAGCGGCTACTGTCTACCACCTGCGCGGCGGCCTGCGCGATGTCGGCAACCCGTTCCGCCGGGCTCCCTTCGTAGACCCAATCGGCGAGGATGCGAAGCGTGCCCTCGAACGCTTGAACCAGGATCGCACAGGTCAGTCCTCCGGTGGCGTTGGCGGCAAGGGCGAGGGGTTGGCCGGCGGCGATGTCGATGCCCTCAGCGATATGGGTGACGGGATCGAAGCCGTCGTAGATCGGCTGGGCTGGGCGCAGCGTCGGCGCATATGCAAGCGCATTTGCCGCGTCGCGAATGCCGTGCGGGAAGCTGAGCAGTTGAGCCTCAAGGGCAGGGAAAGGTTGGGCAAAGATCACCTCCCGGGCCTGAAAATAGGGTTGCAGCCCCTCGATAAAGCGGGTCTGCCCCCGCCCCTGCGTGCCTGATATCGCGGCGATCGGGCGGAGCGGCAGCATCACCCCGCGTTTTACCTGCTCGTGCCGGAGCGGTTGGAGCAGGAACTGTTCAAGCCCGTCACGCTCGATTCCGAGCTGCACAAGATCAAAGCGTTCGCATAGGTCGAAGCAGAGGGCAACGATCTCGTCGGGAGCCAAGAATAATGCGTCGCAGGCCCACACCACCAGCCGGTTCTTGACCCACGACCAAATTGCATATCCGGTTGCGGCGGCGTTACCGTGGCTGGTGCGAGCGGGGTCGACCATACCATAGACTGCCTCCCAGATTCTGACCCGCTCCTCATACTTGAACATTTCGCGCTTGAAGATGCGTGCGGCATCGCTCGCGGCGCGGCACATGAACTCCTGTTCGTAGAGGTTGAGGTCGCCGCGGTAATCCTCCCTGAGCGCGTCGATCTTCTCGATCGGGAATTTCGAGGGCCAGGTTGCGACCCGCTCGCCATTCTCTCCGATGCTCTCGATCGGGAACTTGACGACCGGCATCCGGTCGTTCTCGAGGCGTTCCGGAAGCGAGTTTTTCCCCCGTCTTGTCCCCAGAAACCGGCCCCAGGTTCGGAGCGCGTCGTCGAGGCAGGGCTGGAACGTCTGCTTCAGCCAGCGCCAGGTCTTCTCGCGCTCGGCGTCGGTGCGCTCTTCCTCAGGATCTTCGATGTCGTCGATGATGAAGGCATCGGGGCGCCACTGGAGGAATTTGAGCCCGGTGATCGACTGCTCGCGGCCGAGCGCCTGGATCATGATGTCGGCGCCGAGGACGATCTTGCCGTCCGCCCAGGTCTCACCCTTTAGCTTGCCGAAGAGGCCATCCTCGGCGAAGTAGGGGTTAGTGTCGATCTCGTTGCGAATGGCGGTCACGCGATCGCAGGCGCGGGCGAACGAGGGGCCGATAATGACGAGGTTATGGAACTCGCGGAAGACCGCCTTCAGGAGCGCGGTTTCCTCGGTGTAGGTGGTCTTGCCGATGCCGCGAAAGCCCTCGATCGAGAGGCGCGGGATCCGGCGGTTGATCGCGGCGACCATCTCCCGATGTGCGGGGGCCGAGGCTTCGGGGTGGCGGTGGGCGAAGAGGTGGGAGTGAGCAAACCAGCGGTCGTCATGGAGGCGGCGGACGGATTCGAGGGCGAAATCGGCGAGCGCGGCCTTGTCGCCGGCCTTGCGCGCG
>DATLVW010000915.1:0-2555 GCA_035577085.1 Thermoanaerobaculia bacterium | reverse complement strand
GTGGGGGGTGGGGAGTGGGAGTGGGAGTGGGAGTGGGAGTTGAGGACGATCCCTCTTTAGTTTGGGTAAAATTTGCCGAATGTTGAGGACAATCGTCATGAAAGTTGATGACGATGGTCATGAAAGTTGATGACGGTCGTCATGAAAGTTGATGACAATGGTCATGAAAGTTAATGACGGTCGTCATGCAAGTTGAGGACGATTGTCCTGAAAGTTGAGGACGGTCGTCCTGAAGTTGAGGACGATTGTCCTGAAAGTTGAGGACGATCGTCCTGAAGTTGAGGACGATTGTCCTGAAAGTTGAGGACATTCCTCCTCAACGTCGGCGTTGATTTCGAGGAAATTGACGACATTTTTGATGGAATCGTCACTGGATACGTCTCCACCGTGTGCTCCGCGTCTCCGCGTGAAACGCTTTTTCCGCCAGATTGACTGCGTGGCCCGACCCGAACCGATAGGGAACCTCTTACGTTTTCAACTCCGCCAACCCCCTCCGGATCCTGCGCACCCTTCCCCGCTCCACGTTGGCCGAGAACCTTTCCGCTTCGTACAGCTCGATGAGCGGCCGCAGCGCCGCAGCGGCGGCCGGTTGCGTGCGGCGCACCTCGGCGAGTGCTTCTTCCATCGTCATGGCCGGGCCGGCGTCGATGCCGAGCTTGCGCAGATGGTCTGCCAGAAGATCGAAGACGGATCGACGCCGGCGCGATAACACGGCTGCGGCGAAACCGGCGAGCAGCAGTGCTGTCAGGAGAAAGACGTAATTCACGTTGAAGGTGGGATGCGCCGCGCCGCGTGCGGCGGCACTCATCGCCGCAATGGCCAGTCGCAAGCGGTCGATCATGTCGCTGGCCAGCGCGACCTGGTCGCCGAGGCCGAAGGTGAGGATGTGGCGGTCCCAGAAGTAGTTGACCCAATCGCTGACAGCGGCGGCGTACATGCGGACGAGGCCTTCATGGGCGTTGCCCGGCCGCAGTGCCGCAGGAGTCGGATCGAACGTCTGCCACGTCTGGCCGTCCCACACCTCGACCCAGGCATGGGCATCCTCGCGGCGGATGCTGAAGTAGCCGGTGAGCGGATTGAGCGTACCGCCGTAGAAACCACCGACGATGCGCGCCGGGACGTCGAGCGCGGTCATCAAGGCCACCATCCCGGCGGCGAAGTACTCGCAGTGACCGCGGCGCTCCTGAAGAAGGAACTGGTCGACGGTCATGGCGTGTCCGATCGCTGCGGGATCGGGAACATAGGTAAAGTGCGTGGAGAGATAGGTCTCGATCGCCGCGGCACGGCGGAGCGGAGCGGTTTCAGCGCCGGCGAGCTGGCGGGCCATCGCCCGAACGGCAGGCGTCACCGGATAGTTCGCGACCCGAACGCGCTGGGGACGTAGCGGCGTAGTGCTGTGCGCGATGGCGACGTCGTACGACAGGTTGTCCCGGTGCGGCTGCCAGACCGAGTAGATGTCGCGCGTCGGCCCTTCGACCACCTGGCCGGCGCCGGAAACCTGGTACGTTCCAACGGGAAGGAAGAGGCGGTTCCCGACCGGAAAACGCTGCTGCACGCTGGCTCGCCGTGTGAACCCTTCCGGTCGCGCCACACGCGCATTGCCTTCGACGCTATCGATCGGAACGAAGGTGTAGCGGCCCTGCCGCCACGTATTGTTCGTGAAGCGCTCGTAGACCGTCCCCTTCAAGCGTAACGGAGTGAAAAAGGGAATCGCATCCGGCCCCATCCAGACGCGGCTGACCACGGTGGCGTCACTGGCGATCGAGCGCGGCTCGTTCAGGTTGATGGAGTCGCTGATGCCGGTCGTCGCCTTCTCCATCGCCCCCGACATGTTCGGCAACAGCGGATTGCGGATGCGCGGAAGGAAGGGGAAGAAGAGGACGCCGAGGGCCATCGCGACGCAGACGTAGAGCGCGGCGGCGCGCCCGGTCGGCGGTGCAGGCAATCGGGCGCCGGTCATCGCCTCCGTCTCATCGTGACTGACCTGCATGAGCTGACGAAGGAGCAGAACGCCGAAGAGGATGATGAAAGGGAGGATTGCGATGTGCGTGGCCGTGGCGATACTAGCCAGGGCGATGAGCGACGCGGTCAATAGCCTTTGCGTCGTGTTGCGGCTGCGCACCGACTCGATCGACTGATAAACGGTGATGAAGAGAACCAGGTGCGTCGACGCCGCGATCGCGCTGCGCGAGATCAAGGCCGCGTCGACGACGTAGAACGGGACGTAGGCGATGGCGAGCGCGCGCATCACCGCCGAGGGAATGAGTTCCGGTCCCTTGTTGAAAAACACGCGCGCCGTAATGGCCAGCATCGCCGCGTGGAAAACGAGCAGCGGAAACATCGAGATCGTCTGCGTGACGTAGAGAGGAATCGCCGAGAACATCGCAAGGAACAGGAGCTCGATGTTGCGGTTGTCGGTTTTCGGGAGTCGGGGGTCGGAGAGTGCGATCGGAAGCGCGGTCATGATCGGGCTCCGAGGTTGGGTTGCTCGGTTGAGTTGCTGGGTAGCTTGGTTACTGCGTTGCCAGGTTGCTCGGACGATCCGTCGCTCGCTC
>DATLVW010000914.1:0-3817 GCA_035577085.1 Thermoanaerobaculia bacterium | reverse complement strand
ATACGACGAGGCCATCGCCAAGTACCTGGCGATACTTGCCGATGATCCTTCGAATGGCTTGGCCTCCTACGAGCTGGCGTATTCGTATCAAGCAAAGGGTGATTACGCGAAGTGCATCGCGGTCTTGAAGCCTCTGTCCGTAGCCGAGTCGGTGTTGCTCCCGAAGATTCTGGGAAGCCTCGGTAATTGCCTCGACGGCGCGGGTGACGCGCAGGGCGCGGTATCGGCGTATCGAAAGTCCCTCGCTCTCGCTCCCGATGATCCGGGTACGCTTTACAACCTCGGCGTCACTCTTGTTGGCCAGTCGAAGCTGGACGAAGCCCGCGAGGTTCTTAAGAAGGAGCTCATCGCACGCCCCGGTCACGCCAGCGGCCACTACGCTTTAGCCCGTGTGTTCGACGCGCAGAATTTCCGCGCTGCCGCGATCCTCGAATATCTCCGCTTCCTGGCCCTCGAGCCGTCAACGCCGCGTGCCAGGATAGCCGCCGCAAATCTCCTCGCACTTCTGAACTTGGGCGTCGAGGACAAGGGCGTGGGAAAGGACGGGAAAAAGGGCATCAACGTCGCGATCGATCCAAACTCGCGCACCGAGGAAGGAGACTTTCACGGCTGGGAGATGGGGATCTCTATTATGTCCGCCGGCCGCTTTACGACGGAGGACAAGGACAAAAAGGCAACAGAGTTCGACAGCGTGCGTGGACAGCTCGGCGGTACGCTGACGATGCTCATCGAATTGAAGGATGCGCCGGCCGACTACAGCGGAAAGCAAAACATCCCGTTCTTCGTGGCCATCGACCAGCACAAACTCCTCGACACCTTCGCCGGCGCAGCTCTCCAGTCCCTCGGCCTCAAAGGCAGCGACGCTTGGATGAAAGAGAACGCGAAGGGGTTGCAGGACCTGGCGGCGTTCATTGCCGGTCCGCACTGAAGGGGAGACGTCGACCTTCAACGATCGTGAATCGTATCGGCCGCCATCGCTTCGTCATCGAGGCTGGGGTCGTCTGGGTCGACCTCCATCACGCGCCCGGTTGATTCACGGTCGCCTCAACGCTGATCCTTGGTGATCAGCACCGAAACGGTATCAACGTTGCTATCAGGAGCCGTATGGCGCGCTCCCGAAATCGAGCCCTCGCGCTGACCGGTCTCGGCGCAGGCTGTGCCGGGGCGTTCGCGTGGCTCAGTGCGATGGTTCTGCAGGGGCGGGCAAACGGAATCGATCGGCGGATTCACGAGTGGCTGGAAGAGCGTGCGAATCCGGCTCTCGACTCCGCGATGGATCTCGTCGGCGCTCTCTCCGCTCCCGCTTTTCTGGTAACGGCCACGCTCTTCATCGCATTCGCGCTTCGCCGGCGTGGACGCGCTGTCTCGCTGCCGATCGTCTTTTCTCCGCTCGTGGCCATGACCACAGGCTCGTTGATGACCGCGCTCATGCCCCCTCGTTATCCACCGGATGCTGCGCGCTGCGGCTATGAGCCGTGCTTTCCAAGCGGTCACACGACGGGGGCGACATCCGAACTGCTGGTGAGCTCCTATGTTCTGATGCGGGAGCAGATTCTTCCACCGTCGTTGGCGACCGGCGTCCTGTCGATCCCTCTACTGGCAGGCTGTGCGCGCGTCTATCGAGGTCGTCACTGGTATACCGACGTCGCTGCCGGATGGCTGATGGGAATCACAATCGCCACTCTCTGCGCCGCAACGTACGAATCGGGCAAAAAGCGCAGCGGACCGGCCGTTCCAAGAACTTGAAAACAGCGATCAGCGCAAGGAGTGCGGGCGTCTCGCACGCGGCCGTTGGGCGTCCCGCCCAACGGTGAAACACTGGCCTCGATGATTGGGCACTTCAACGATCACGAATCGTATCGGCCGCCATCGCTTCGTCATCGAGGCTGGGGTCGTCCGGATCGACCTCCATCAGCACGCCATCGCGGACGATCACCAGAGGCGTGCCGGTCTGGCGCGCGATCTCGCGGGCGCGGCGGGCGGCGCGAAGCAGCGCTGGTCCAACCCCTGCCATATCGGCGTTGTCTTCAAAGGTTTCGGTGTCTCTCATCGGTTGCGCCCTCGTTCCACAAGGCGTCGTCTCGTACCGCTATTGTCGTACCAGATCCAGAAGTCGACTCGTTCTCTGTATGTATGCTGAAAGTTTCGCATGCCGGCGTCAAATCTGCGGCGAATCACGACTTCTGCGACTGCATGTCCGCCCTGCCTCACCCGTGTTGCGACGCGCTGGATCGCGTCTTCGACGGAAGGCAGCGACAGAAAGATCAGCTCCACGAGGTAACCATTGCCACGCCACTGATCGATGCGCCGCAGATACGTATGTCCCGCCAGCGTCGTCTCGAACGCGAAACTTCGCCCCGCGGCGGCGTGCGCGTCGATCTCGGAGAGCATCAAACGCCCGGCTCGAAAGGCGGCGGCGTCGGGATCGAATGGCGACAGTCCAGCAGCGATCAGATCCGCATTCACAAACAGCGGCAATCCTGCCTCCTCGGGCAGAAACTCGCGGGCGAACGTCGTCTTTCCCGCGCCGTTCGGCCCTGCGATGATGATCACTTTCTTCTCATCGCTCATGACGTGATTTCGCTCTTGTGATGGCACCATCACCACGCGCGTTCGTCACATCGATGAAGACGTCGGCGACGAGTGGAAAGGTCGATCGGATCTTGTGATCGAGGCCGTCCATGGCGCGCGAAAGCTCGTCGATGTTCATATCCGGCGATGGGTGCACCTTCGCGATGACGACGACCTCCTCCGGACCTGAATAGACCGCGCGAAGCGTCAACACTTCCTCGATTGCCGGATTCTGACTGACGAGTGCGTGAACGTCCTTCAGCTGCTCCGGCGGCAGGGATCGCCCGATCAAGAAATCGGCCAGTGGCCGGGCCACGCCGAATGCGGTCACGGCCAGAAGGAGTCCGATCAGCAGCGAGGCGATGGAATCGGGCACGTTCGTTCCAGCGACTCTGCTCGCGAGAAGGCCGCCCGCAGCAATCGTCAGACCGGCCAGCGCCGCGCTGTCTTCGACCACGATGGCGCGGACGACCGGATCGCTGGCGCGGACGAGGTAGCGCCACACGGTGAGGTTGTACTCGCCGGCCTGACGGCGCGCTTGCCGCATGCTCTGCAGCCATGACGCGCCATCGGCCGCGAAGGAGATCGCCAGCACGATCCACGCCGCCATCGTCGCGCCGACCGGGTGACGCGTCTCCAACTCCCGGATTGCCAGGACGATGGAGAGACAGCCGCCGATCAGAAACGATGCGATCGCAGCCATGAAGGCCCAGAGAAAACGCTCGCGTCCGTGGCCGAGGGGATGGATTTCGTCTGGGGGATCCTTTTCGCGGTGCAGGCCGATGGCTAGAAAGATCTCGTTGACCGAATCCGCCGCAGAATGTGCCGCCTCGGCCAGCATGCCCGTCGAGTGTGAAGCCAGGCCGGCCATCAACTTCGCCGTCGCGATGACGAGGTTCGCCAGCAGCGCGATCACGATCGTGCGGACGCTCTCTCCCTCCGCGGCGCGCCGCAGAGCGATGGAGGAACGCCGCCGCTGCTGTTTGCTCAGCATGAGTGGTCTTGCTTTCTATTTGGTTGAGCGTTGCATGAACCGAGGATGGCACGCATGCAACACGCAACATGGAACAGACAACATTCTCACAAGTCGCTCAAATCATTTGGGTTGGCACAACCCGCGCTCGGCGGGCAGCAATGCTGTCGCCTCGTTGCGCACGCGCCAGCAGTCGTGTCGCAACGCTACGCCCCCCGTGCCGCACGTGCGACACCCCCGTGACGAGCCCCCCGCGTCGCAATGACAACAACA